>CALKYM010000001.1 GCA_938003525.1 uncultured Planctomycetales bacterium
TCGACGTCGCCGGGCCGGGCGTCGAAGCCGCGGCAGCCTTGCAGCAGAACGACGGTGTCCCACTGGAGTTCTCGGGCATCGAGCGCGGTGTGTTTGACGCAGTGTTCGGTCGCCAGTCCCATGATGAACAGCTCGTGGACTTCGTGGCGGCGCAGGTAGTCGTCGAGTCCCGTCGATCGCCGCCGTCCGGCTTCATGAAACCCGCTGTGCGCATCGAGCCGCGGATCGGTCCCCTTACGGATCACGCGATCGATCTGCGACAGGTCGAGTCGGGGACAAAGGGCCGCGCCGGTTGTCCCTTGCACGCAGTGCGTGGGCCACAGCAATTGAGATAAGCCCGCGAGCTTCACAGTCTCCCCCCGCCGATGTCCGGGGTGATTGGCGGCAAAGCTGCCATGATTCGGCGGATGCCAGTCTTGCAGGGCGATGACCAGATCGAACAGGGGCATCAGGCGGTTGGCGACGTCGACGACGGCATCTCCGCCGGGCACCGGCAATCGCCCTTTCGGCAAGAAGTCGTTCTGAAGATCGACGAGAATCAGCGCCTGCATCGCCGGCTGCGCTCCCCGATACTGACACCAAGCGCACGTAGGAGAGGTATCAACAGGTATGAATAGCGTGACCGCCCACGATCAGCGCGTCACGGCAGCACGATCCGATCGCAGGCAACCGCGCCTGGGCGGAAACCGCACCGCACGAAAGTGGGGGCAACGCCGGCCTTCTCACGAAACGGCCATTGCTGACTATAATACCCACCCCGTGTTGTCTCCGGCGATGGCCCTGTGCAGCGCGCTGACAGACCAGTTGCGGCCGAATCCGTAATCCAGTCATCGAGACAAGAAGGTAGATCGAATGACTCGCGCCAAGCTCCTTGTTGCACTCGCCTGCACCGGCATCCTAGTCACGTCCGGGCAAGCCGCCCTTGCTGCTGAGGCGGCGGGGGCCACACCGGCTGATCGCCAGGCGGCAATTGGTCAGCAAGTCCAAGGGTTCACGCTCGACGACTACCGGGGTCGCAGCCGCTCGCTTGATGACTTTGCTGATTCGCAGCTCGTCGTGCTCGCCTTTTTGGGTACGGAGTGTCCGCTGGTGAAGCTCTACGCGCCGCGACTGGCCGATCTGGCCGAGGAGTACGGCTCGCGCGGCGTGGCTTTCGTGGGCATCAACTCGAATCAACAAGACTCGATTCAGGAGATTTCGCATTTCGCCCGGAAGCACGAAATTGATTTCCCCATCTTGAAGGATCCCGGCAATAGCATTGCCGACCAACTCGGCGCGATGCGCACCCCGGAGGTCTTCGTGCTCGACGACGAGCGCCGCATCCGATACTGGGGGCGCATCGACGATCAATACACACCCGGTATTGCCCGACCTGCTCCCAAGCAGCGCGATCTGGCGGACGCACTCGATTCGCTCTTGTCGGGCGAAGCGGTTGCCGCGGCCGTCACCGACGCGCCGGGTTGTCATATCGGCCGTGTGCAGAGACCGCAGCCCAGCGGCGACGTGACGTACGCCAACCAGATCTCGCGGGTGTTCCAGGCACACTGCCTCGAATGCCACCGCGAGGATCAGGTGGCCCCGTTTGCCCTGACCAGCTACGACGAAGTGGTCGGTTGGGCGGAGATGATCCGCGAAGTCGTCGAAGAAGGCCGCATGCCGCCGTGGCACGCCGACCCGCGGCATGGTGAGTTCGTCAACGACCCATCGCTGACCGCCGAGGAAAAAGACCTGATCTACAAGTGGGTCGAGAACGGTTGTCCGCTGGGCGATGAGAGCCAGCTTCCGCCACCGCGCGAGTTTGTCGAAGGTTGGCGGATTCCCGAGCCGGACGAAGTCTTCTACATGAGCGCGGCGCCCGTCACCGTGCCCGCTGAAGGAACCGTGGACTACATGCACCTGATGGTCGACCCGGGCTTCACCGAAGATCGCTGGATTCAGGCCGCCGAAGCGCGACCGGGTAACGCGGCCGTAGTGCACCACATCATCGTGTTCGTGCAAGAGCCGGGGCAGCGCGGCGGCTTCGCGAATCCGCAAATGGGCTACGCGCCCGGTATGCCACCGAGGCAGTTTCCCGAAGGGATGGCGATTCGCATCCCCGCCGGCGCGCAACTGATGTTCCAGATGCATTACACGCCGATTGGCACGCCGCAGCAAGATCGCAGCTACGTCGGTTTCAAGTATGCAGACCCCGACACGGTGACGCATGAGGTCGTTGGCGGTGCCAGCGGCGACGTCGGCTTTCGCATTCCGCCTGGCGACGACAATTACAAAGTCACGAGCCGGCGCAAGTTCCGCAGGCCGACGCACCTCTTGAGTCTGCTGCCACACATGCATTTGCGCGGCAAGTCGTTCCGCATCGAGCTGGAGTATCCCGACGGCGAGCAGGAAGTGTTGCTCGACGTGCCCAACTACGATTTCAACTGGCAGATGTGGTACAACTACGCCGATCCCAAGCCGATTCCCAAGGGAACCTTGATGCACTGCACGGCCTACTTCGACAACTCGGCCGACAATCCTGTCAATCCCGATCCGACGGCCACCGTGACGTGGGGTGAGCAGACCTGGGAAGAGATGATGTTCGGCTTCTACTCAGTCGTCGAACCGCGCGAGGATCTCCCGCCGCAAGCCGCGGAGTCGGGCGATTAGAAATAGGGGATGAACGCTTCTTTGGCGTTCCACAGGCGTCGCAGTTGCCACTCGGCACAAGAGCCGGCGATGCGCGCCACTTCTTCGCCGTCTTCGATGTAGATGAACGTCGGCACGCCGTTGACGTTGTACTTGCCCGCCATTTCGGGATAGAGGTCCACGTCGATCGTGCGGAAGCGAACACCCTCGCGGCGCAGGTTCTTCACTTTGGGTTTCATCTCGTCGCAGTAGCGGCACCAATCGGCCGTGAAGTAGTAGATCTTGCCGCGAGGGGGTTCCTCACTGCCGCTCGCAGTGAGCGAGGTCGGCAATTCGAGCTGATCGGTTTCGATCAGCCAGACGACGGCGGGCGGCACGACGGCCGCCATGAGACAGATGATGACGAAAACGATGCGCCCCATGCGATCGACCCCTGCTCGCGTGGCTCACGGATCTACCCCGCAAGGGTAGCTTACGTCGACGGTCGCGCGTGCAGATCGTGCGAGTGTTGCCGGACGTGGGGATTCTGGGGCGAATTCGAGCGGTCGTCGCTGTCGCTAGGTTCTGTCTCGCAAGTGGCTCGTCGGCCCGAGTGCGCGAGAATTCAGTTGGCGGCAAGGAGGCCGAAGCAGGCGAATCACTCAAGATTCGTCGATGCAGGCCGACGCCGACCGCCAGCAGAATTCGCCGCACGAAGCCAGATCGCACTTGCGAGACAGAACCTAAAGCGAGCGAACGGCGCGGCCCTGGTAGCGCTCGAGGTCGTCTTCAATGAGCTCGCGCAGTTCGCCATCAGCGGCCAGTTCGGCCAGCAGCGCGGCCCGCCGCGCGACGCGCACGGCTTCACCCGATTCACCTCTGGCGGCGAGCACCGTCGCCCGCGCGCGTTCGACGCGCGGATGGCACTCGTCGGTTTGGACCGAAGCCTGCGTCACGACTTCATACGCCTCGTCGAGATCGCGCAACGACTCGTCCGCGGCCGTAGCCAGCGTTGCTGCAAGCGATGCCGCCGTGGCAGTGTCGTTAGGTGCAAGCTCGCGGGCACGCCGCAAGTGCGCAAGCGCCCCCGCCCATTCTCCCTGGGCCGCCAGAAGTTCGCCCCAGAAGCGCTCGACGCCTGCATCATTTCGCTGGGCGAGCGGGCTCGCTCGACACGCGCGCAGCCAGTCGTTGATCGCTCCGTCTTCGTCGCCATGCCATGGCGTTTGGCTGGCCTGGCGGAGCAGGTCGCGGAGTTCGTCGCGAGCCGCATCGCTGGCGGGTGCCAATTCGAGCGCGCGGAGAAGATCGTCGGCCGCGGCGGTCAGCTCTCCCTGGCGCCGATGTGCCGTGGCGAAGGCGAGGAGGACTTTGAGCTGTTGCGCTCCCAACGATTGCGCGATGCGCAATTCACGGAGCGCGTCGTCATAGCGTCCCAGGGAGATGAGAATCTGTGCCAGGCTCGGTCGCAGCGCCTCGTTCTCCGGTTCGCTCCGCATCCGCTCGACCAACGAATTGGCTTGCGCGACGAACCGCTCGAGTTGGGCATTGGCCGCGGCGATCTCGTCCACAAACGGCGCGGCTTCTGCAGGATTTTGGGCGACCACCTGGTAGTGGGCGGCCGCCTCAGACCAACGCCCCTGCTTCGTCAGCACCCGCGCCAGCGCGACACGCGAGACGGTCGCCGATGGGCGCAGCGCCACCGCGCGCTCGAGCGACTCGGCGGCCTCTTGCCAGCGCTCTTGCTGGCCCAATGCCAGTCCCAACCGGTGCAGCGCGAGTGTATGCGCAGGGTTGTAGAGCAGCGCCCGGCGATAGTGGTCAATCGCGGCCTCGATTTGTCCCTCGTTTTCAAGCACCCTGCCGAGCCCGACTTCGGCGCGGTGATTGCGCTGGGTCACCTGGATCGCATGCGCACAGAGCGCCCGGTCGTTCGACCAAGTGTGGGCCTGCTGCTCCGTCTGCAGGGCGCACGCGAAGATCGCGGCGCCGGCCGCCAAGGCGAACAGGCCTCGCGCGATGCGGCGTCGGGCCAGCGCGGCAGACAGGCACCAGGCAACGGCAAACGTCGGTCCGATGAGCGGCAGATACGTATAACGGTCGGCATGGGCCTGTTCGCCGACTTGCACCAATCCGATCACCGGCACCAAAGTGCCGAGATACCAGCACCAGCCGACCACCAGCGCCGGCCATCGACGCGCCTGCCAGAGCGCGACCACGCTGATCACGATCAGCACCGCTGATGCTGCGGCCACCGTGAGCCACTGCTGCGCGGTTTTCCAAGCGATCTGGTCGATGGGGTAGAAGTAGGCCAATCGCGTCGGCCAGAGCGCCTGCTGCAAGTACGTGACGTACGAAATCACCGCATTACCGACGCGGCAATGCAGTGGCCACTGATCGAGCGACGCCACGGCCGATTTGCCACTTTGCATGACGACCGTCAGCACGCTCGAGACGATCGCCAGCAGCAGCAGCGGCAGTTTTTCTACTGCGCGCCACGCGACCAGACGCGTATCAACCCGCCACGGTGCTTCGGCCGGGGCCAGACGCCCCAGAGGCCAGTAGTCCAAAAGCAGCAGCACAAGAGGCAACGTGACGACCATCGGCTTGGCCAACAGTCCCATCGCCAGGCAGATCATCACCAGTCCGTACCGCCACCAATGGCCGCGCCGCGCGTACGACACGTAGGCGTGCATCGTCAGCAGCCAGAACAGTCCGCTGAGCACGTCTTTGCGTTCCGACACCCAGGCGACGGACTCGACGCGCAAGGGGTGTACGGCGAACAGCGCCGCCGCGATCGCGCTGCTGAGAACACTTATGCCGGGAGTGAACGTCCAACCTGTCGGCAGTCCCGTGGCTTGTGCATTTCCGCCTTCAACCCTTGGACTCGTCAAACGCCGCAGCACGGTGTAGAGCAGGACGGTGTTGAGAACGTGAAAGACAAGATTGACGACGTGGTGCGGACCGGGCTTCACGCCGAACCACGTGCAGTCGGCCATGTGCGACAGCCAGGTGATCGGATGCCAGTTGCCTGCATCGCCGTTGGTCAACGCCCAGCGGAGCCCTTCCACCGAGAGGCCGTCTCGTACCTGTTCATTGCGAACGATGTACGTCGGGTCGTCGAAGTCGACGAAGTCGAACGTGCCGACGCGTCGGTAGCAGGCGACCGTCAGCGCGATCAGGCCGAGGAGGATGGCCGCGTCCAGCGCCCAGCGACGACGAGTCGACGCCCGCGCCACGTCGGCCGTATGGGTGACAGATGAATTCGAGGCATCGCGATTCACACGTTCGATCTTAACGGCCGGCACCTGAGTCCGGTACTGCGTGTCCGTCGCGCGGTCGGCGGCTAGACTGACGAGTGTTGGCCGTGCATTGCCGAGTCCTGCCGGGAGAGATGAACGTGCGACGCCGAGACTTCATGGCGGGCCTGGCTGCTACTTCGCTGCTCGCCGAGCGAGTGTTCAGCAGCGAGGCGCTGGGCGATCTGATCATCACGCGCGCCGCCGGATTCGAGGCGACCAACCATCGTTCGAAGATCGCGGGCAAAAACTCGCACAAAGACGTGCACGGCGAACGCACGGTCGAGCGCATGCTGCGGCTGTACACGAACCGTGGCCCATCGGGCGTCGGCAATCTCAGCGTCGGCCGCGAGCAAGCCGCGCAGTTGCTCGGCAAGAGCCTCGCCGAGTTCTATGCGGCGGCCAAGCAGCAGATGTCCGGTCCGCTGGGTGTGGGAACGACTGCCCTATGGGATTTGGCAGGCCAGGCGCTGGAGCGACCGGTTTATGAGTTGCTCGGCGACGCAGGGAGCGAGACGGTCCCGGCGTACGACGGCTCGATTTACTTTCTCGACCTCCTGCCGCAGTATGCCGACCGCTGGCAGGACCGGCTGCGCGAAGAGATCGACATGGCCCTGGCCGCCGGCCACCGCGCGGTGAAGGTCAAGATCGGTCGCGGCTTCAAGTGGATGCCGCGTGCCGCCGGCGACGCGCGCGACGTGGAAGTGCTACGGACGATCCGTGCGCATGCAGGGGAAGAGCTGTTGATCGGCGTCGATGCCAACAACGGCTACGACCTCGAAGGCACCCAGCGGTTGTTCGACCAGATCGGCGAGTTGAAGATCGCTTTTGCTGAAGAGATGTTTCCCGAGGATGTCGAGCAGTGCCTGGCGTTCAAGGCGTTCCTCCGCGAGCGCGGCTGGAGCACGCTGGTTGCCGACGGCGAGACGCAGGGCGACTTGCGCGTGTTCAAGCCATTCATGGCCCGACAGGCGATCGAAGTCTATCAGGCCGATATGAAGCGGTTCGGATTTGAGGGCATTCTTCAAGAGGCTCGCTGGGCGGCCGACCACGACCTCGCGGTCGCTCCGCACAACTGGGGTTCGTGGATCGGCTACTACATGCAGCTTCACGTCGGGCGCGCGATCGGCAACTTCTATCGCGCTGAGCACGATCCGCTGACCAACGATGTGCTGATGGCCGATGGCTACTCCATCGCAGACGGGCGAGCGACTCTACCGGACGCTCCCGGCTTGGGTATCGACGTCGACGCAGACCGGTTTGCCGCCGCAAAGCGCTTGTTTGACGTCCGTGCTTGATGGCTGCAGATGCGGCGGATCGAGGTAAGCCGCTTCGTGCGGTCACTCATCGTCGAGATCTTGCACTCTGATGCCCGTGAGCGACATGAAATAGCTCAGTTGCGTGGGGTCGATCGTCAGGTGCCGCAGCTTGTCGACTTCGATCTGCAGACCGTTGATTTGTGAGCCACGCACGTCGATTTCTTCGAGCCGGCTGTTGAGCAACCGCGCGTTGCGCAGATCGCATCGCCGCAGCACGACATGCCGGAGGTCGGATCCCTGAAAATCGGCGGCCCGCAAATCACAGCGCACCCATTCGCAGTCCCGCCACCGCGTCTCGTGGATGGCGGCGAGATCGAGCTTGCACTGTTCGAATCGCACGCGGCGGACCTGTGAATCTGCGAGCTCCCAACCGGTGAGCCGGCAGTGCGTGAATCGTACGTCGTCGAAGCTGCCGCGCTCGATACGGCTAGTGCTCCAGTCGCAATGCTCGATGGTCGCGGCGGCGAACTGCGGTCGCTGCCACACAGTGCGGCGCGCGGTGATCCGCAGCAGCCCGGACTGTTCGACGATCAGGTCTTCCAGCGTCTCACCTGAGACGTCGACGTCTGCAATCTGGGCGTCGACGACATGTTCGGCTGAACGCAACGCGGCAGCCATGTTTTGGCTCGTAACGACGGCGGTGCGAAACGGTGCGACGAGGCAACTGTCAAACTACTAAGGCAGCAGTCGCAGCACGACGGCCCGCACATCCATCACTTGTGCGCCCGGCACTTCGAGTGCCCGCAACGTGAGTGGTCCACGCGCCGCCTTGAGTTCGATCTCGCCGATCCGCATCGACTGGAAATCCTTCACGTACGATTCGCTTCCCCGCCCGACGCGATCGGCCTCCGCGCCGCGCAGTGGCGGATCGTGGGCTTCGGTTACAGCCGCCTCCACGTGGGCATCTCCAAAGCTCAACTCGAACGTGGCTCCGATGTCCGCTCTGGGGCAGGTGTAATAGATCGTTGCCTCGTAGCGTCCTTGGGTGGCGACTTCGACGTCCCAGGTGATGCGGTCGTCAGTGCTGGTCCAATGCGTGAGGAACGAACAGTTCGGCGCGCGGGCGCTGCGCTCGACGTTGCCCGAGAACGTTGCATCCCGGGCTGGCAAGGGTGTGTCGGGCATCTGAGAGTAGCCGACAGGAAACGGGCGCGTGTCGTCCGCCTCGTAGTCGGTGAGGACTTCCTCCCGCCAGCGACGGACGGCGCCGGTCAACATAGCCGTCACCTCGGGCTGGGCCGAGGAGATGTCCTCACGCTGACCCGGATCGCGATGCATGTCGAACAGCTTGCCCTGGTGGTCCAGGCGGTATTGATCGGTGCGCACGCTGACGCGCCCCCGCCAGTGGCTGAAGAGCATCCGCTCGGGCCACTGGGCTTCGGGGTTCTTCAAGAGCGGGGCCAGACTCGTCCCGTCCAATGCCCGCTCAGGTTCGAGCGGCACGTTGGCCAACTCCGCGAAGGTGGGCAACAGGTCGATGGCACCGGCGATGGGCTCGATCCGCGTGCCGGGTTCGATGGTTGCCGGCCAGCGCATGAGGGCCGGCACGCGCAGTCCACCCTCGTCGATCGAACCCTTGCGGCCCTTCATGTCGCCGTTGTAGCGCCACGAGTTGGGCCCGTTGTCGCTGAAGTAAAAGACGATCGTATTCTCGGCCAGCTCCAACTCGTCTAGTTGATCGAGCACGCGACCGACGTTCCAGTCGATGTTCTCGCACATCGCCAACGCCGCCCGGGTGACTGCCGGGTCTTCCTTCTCCGGGTCACGATGCCGCTTCGCCAAGTCGCGCTCGGCCAGCGGATCAAAAAACCGGTCGGGAACCTGAAACGGAGAATGTGGCGTGTTGTAGGCCAGATAGCAAAAGAACGGCCGGTCGGCATGGTGCCGAATGAATTCCAGGCCGTGGCTCGTGATGTCGTCGGTGATGTAACCCTGGCCGCGGACCAGTTTCCCGTTGTGCTCCAGCGGCGGATCGAAGTAGTGCCCCCAGTGGCCCGAGCAAAAGCCGTAGTACTCTTCAAAGCCGCGCGCGTTGGGATGATAGGGATACTGTGTGCCGTTGTGCCACTTGCCGAAGGCACCCGTCGCGTACCCTGCCGCCTGGAAAAACTCGGCGATCGTTTGTTCGTCCAAATCGAGCCGCTCTTGGCCGACGCTCGTGCCGCGCACTCCGCCGCGGGGATGGTACCGCCCGGTGAGGAACTCCGCGCGAGTGGGCGAACAGACCGCGCACACAAAGAAGTGCTCCAGCGTCGCGCCGTCGCGGGCCAACGAATCGATCCGTGGCGTGACCACATTCGGATTGTCGTGCAGGCTCAAATCGCCCCAGCCCTGATCATCAGCCAGAATCACGACGATGTTGGGGCGCGAATCCGCCGGTGCGCTATCTGCGGCTCGACTGTCGGCCGTCGACAAGGCGAGCGTGGAGATGGCGATGAAGACGACCGCGATGGATCGCGCAGCATGATTTCGCATGGCGTCTGCTTGGCTTGAGGTTCGGTCTCGAAACACCGCAGTCGAATATCTCTGTCGGTCGCGGCGTTGCTGCCCGCTGGCCGTAAAGGTTAATCTCCGACACATCCGGATGCGAATGTTGCCAAGGGCGGTAGCCGATCGATGCGGCGACTACCGTAGAGGTTGGTTCTGGTCAAAGCGGCGAGCGAGGAGCAGCGCGAGCGTGAATGCGGATCGGACCATCGGCACGTCGTCGCGCCCTTCCGCTTCGGGCGCGCTAGTGGTTGCGCTGCTCTTGGCTGCCGGGACGCTGATTCTGTACTGGCCGGTGCGGGCGTTCGATTTCGTCTCGCTCGACGATCACGTTTACGTGTGGCAGAACGCCTGGGTGCAGCGCGGACTGACGACGGAGGGGTGGCGTAGAGCGTGGACGGAGCCGGTGGCTGCCAACTGGCATCCGCTCACCATGCTCACCCACATGCTCGACTGCGAGCTCTTCGGTCTGGATGCGGGCAAGCACCATCAGACCAACGTGCTGTTGCACGCGGCCAACGCCGTGCTGGTTTTTCTTGTGCTGCTGGCCGCTACAGGCAAGCTGTGGCCGGCGGCGATCGTGGCGGCCTTGTTCGCCTGGCATCCGTTGCGCGTCGAATCGGTCGCCTGGATCGCCGAACGCAAAGACCTGCTGAGCGGACTGCTGGGCCTGGCGTGTTTGGGCGCGTATGTGCTCTACGTCCGCGATACGCGGTGGTGGCGCTACGTGCTTGTCGCGGTTCTCCTGGCACTGGGACTCTTGGCCAAACCGATGTTGGTCACGCTGCCCTGCGTGATGCTCTTGTGCGATTACTGGCCACTGCGGCGCGTTTCTCCCACAGCGACTGCAAGCGGTCGACGACAGGCGTGGGGCTTCCTGGTGCTGGAAAAGCTGCCTCTGTTTTCCCTCGTCGCTGTCAGCAGCATGATCACGTTTGTCGTCCAGCGCGATCAGGGGGCCGTCGAGTCGACCGATATGTATCCGCTGCCGGGCCGAGCCGCGAACGCAGCAGTGGCCTACGTGGCTTACCTGAAGAACACGATTTGGCCGACAGGGCTGGCGGTGCCGTATCCACTGGCGGGAACCGAGTTGTCGGCATCGCGTGTCGCCGCGTCGATCGTCGTACTCATTGTGCTGACGGCTGCCGCGTGGCTCGCCCGGCGGCGCTGTCCAGCCGGCCTTGTTGGTTGGTTGTGGTATCTCGGCATGCTCGTACCAGTGATCGGGCTGGTGCAAGTCGGCAGGCAAGCCATGGCCGACCGCTATACCTACTTGCCTACCATTGGACTGTTCGTTGCGGTGGTGTACTGCGCGGCAACTTGGGCCAAGCCAAAGTTCGGCCGGCTAGCGGCGAGTGGCATCGCGTGCTGCCTCGTAGTGGTGGCCTGCGTTCTGGCAACCCGATCCCAACTTCCGCACTGGCGCGATTCGGAGGCGCTCTATCGCCGCGCGTTGGCAGTGACCAGGCAAAATGCCACGGCCCACATTGGACTAGGCACCGAGTTGATGAAGCAATCGCAGTATGACGCGGCGGCCGAACATTATCGGCTGGGGCTAGAGATCACTCCGGCGGATACCTCGGCCTTGCACAACCTGGCCGTAATTCATCTCACGCGCCGCGAAAAGCTGGACGAAGCGGCGGACCTCCTGCAGCGGGCACTTAAAGCCGGGCATCGCAATCCCGCCCAGGTCCATACGTGGCTCGGAGAAGTGAAAGTCCTCCAGGGCGATCCCGCTGGGGCGCTACCCCATTTCGCGGCCGGAGTCCAGGTGCCGGGCGATCATCGCGAACGGGCGCTGGTGGGCATCGGAGTCGCCCAGGCGCGGTCGGGTCACGTCGATGCGGCCATCGAACAATACCGCCAGATTCTCGATCAGCGCTTCTTCCCGCGCGTGGCGGATAAGCTGGCCTGGATCTATGCCACCGCCGAGCAGCAAGAGTGGCGCGACGCGCAAGCGGCGTTGACGCTCGCCCAGGAGGCCTGTGCGCAAATGAACAATAGTGAACCGTCGTTGGTCGATACGCTGGCCGCTGCGCTGGCTGCCAACGGCGATTTCGAGACGGCGCTGGAAGCCGCCACCAGCGCCCTGCGCCACGCTCGCACCATTGCCGACGAGCGCGATCTCGAGCCCTATCGCGAGTTGGCGTCCGCCATTGCCGAGCGTATCGAGCTTTATCAGGCGGGGCGTCCGTTTCGGCAAGATGCGCGCGAGATCAAGTTCTAGACGGCTGACCGGTTGCGACCGCGCAATCGCTAAACTTTTTCACTGTGATCGAGTGCCGCCAGTCATCGAGAAGTCCCCCTTTTGCGGGGCGTTATGCAGCGCTCACGATTCGTCTTGCACTGCCAGGGGCGATATCTAAAATGGGGAGAAGTGGTTGCCGCTCGCCGTGATTCGTGCCTGGAAAGGGTCGGTTTTGCTCACCGAACAAGAGGTCTCTCGCAGTTTTCGCCGCCTGTTTGCCAACACCGAGGTCGATGAAGAAACATTCGTGAAGGCCGAGTCGTTACTCGACGAATTGCGCCTGGAGAGCCCGCTACGACATCGTCTGAGCGTTGAGCTCGACGAGCTGCGGCGCATGCACGGCTTCGGGCAGCCTGCCTGAGACGAAGGCCACAGCGGCCCGACGAACAAGCCATCCGTTACGCAAGGACGATGTTTGCGTAGCAGATGGCTTTTTTCTTGCGCGGAGTGCGCGAGCGATGCGAAACGGTCGGCGCGTGACGACTCTCAGTCCCAACAGCACGCCGTGCGCGGCCTAGCGATTGATTTCTACGCCCAGCGTGTAGCCGTTCATGAACAGGTCTTGGCGATTCTCTTCGCCGAGGATGCCCAGCGACGGGAGCTGGTAGCGAACCATGTTCGACGGACGGGCGATGCCGTCTTGCCACATCCCGGTCCAACCCGCCCGCACGGCGATCGACTTGGTGAGCGTATAGCTGGCCTGCAACCGCAGCTCGACGGCCGGCGCCAATTCATCCGTATGCAGCCCGCTCTCGAAGCTGGTGGCTCGGAACATCACCGGCAAGTTCGCGTCGGCGTTGGTCGTATTGTTCGGACTGTTCAACGGCGGAAAGACGGCATCGTCCAAAAAGCTGGCGAACGTGCCCGATTGATGAATGTCCTGGAAGTTGAAGCCCAGGAAACCGCGGCCTTCGGCAGCGATGTTCAAGCGGCCCCAGACCGTCTGCGAGTAGCGGGCCATGAGTTGCGGTCCAATGACGTCGTTTTCGGCGCGGGTGTGCCACTTGCTCTCGTCGAGAATTCCGCCGAAGCCTTGGACGTCGAACTTCTCTTCGTACTGCGTGAAGCGGACACCGACGCTGACTTCCAGGTTGCCACCCCGATGCAGAGGATCGAAGCGGTAGAAGGGCATGATCTCGAAGCTATTGACTTCGAGCGTGTTGCGAACCCGGAGCTCTTCGAAGACAACCGGCAGCCGCACGAGGTCGTCGAGATCGTACGCGACAACGGGCAGCTCATCAGCGACGTTCGTAGGATCGATGACTCCGTCACCGTCGCCATCGGTGAAACGCCCTGCCCCAAAATTCGAGAACAAATCCGGAATCAAGGCCCAGAGGATGATATCAAACGTTGTGTCGTCGACGGAATCGAGCACCGATTGGTTGACGAACCCGTCGAGCAGTCCCACCGGTTCGATCGACAACAGGCCCGTTTCTGGATCGATGAACGGCTGCAAGACCTCGAAGTCGTTGAAGATCACGTCGACGTCGCCGGCGACGATCGATTGATTCTGCGGGAAGATCTGCCAGGCACTTCCGAGCACCCCCCAGTGCCCATCGACGTAGCCGAACTCAACGCGCTGACCTTGCTCGAAGTCATCGTTGAAGCGGCTGGTGTCGACCGTGTTCGTCGAAAGGCGGCCACGCTCCATGGGGAAAAATGGGGGAATGACTCCCGGTGGCAACGTATCCGGAATGACGCCACCGATATTGCCCGAAGGCACGATGGCCGACCCGCCGGGCAAGCCGATGGAGGTGACCTCGGGCGCGGTGATCGACATCTGCATCAAGTCGAAGCTGCCGAAGAAGCCTTCGTTGGGCAGCCGGTAGCCGCCGTAGCTGGTAATCTCCGCCGGCGCAAAGAGCTGCAGGTCGTCGACGTTTTGCGCCTTGACGGTGGCAGCAGCCAGCAGCAGTGTCCCAAGCACCGCGCACGTTGTGAGGCGATTCATTCTCATGGCACGCATGCAACCTGTGTTGGCTCGAGGTTCTCGCGCAGCGGTCCATCAGCCGTCACTGCGCATTCGGCTCGTGCCGGTAGTATCGGACGCGCCAGTCGTGCCAGTTGAACAAGATCGGTAAACCCTGCGGAAAATGTCGCCTGCACGTGCCGCTGTGCCAGCATGTACACGCTCACGCCAAGCTGCGCGGGCCCGCATCGAAGACGGCGCCCGTCATCACGAGGGGACGGCCTACGCCCATCTCGTGATCGCACTCGGGTGCCACTGCTGGCTTGCCCAGCAGTGTGAACGAAACGACGAGCACTGCTAGACGAGCTAGCAGCGGCACCCCGGATTGCGACAATGGGGGTTGTGAAACGCGCTCTAGCGCGACCGGGAAGAAGGCGGCCGAGCGCACTGCCAGCCATTTGGCGTCGTGCATCAACAGCCGACGAAGTCCGACCGTGTGGGAGTGAGCAGCGGCCGCTTGCACGCGCAACAAAAAAGGTCCCCACAGGCGGGGCAGGAACCTGCGGAGACCCTGGTGGCAAAGTTGCCCTCACCACCGAAGTCAGTATTGCGCGACCAGCGCGAATTGCAAGCGCTGCGTGCGCGAAATCGTCTTCGCGGCGAGCCGCCGCGTGGCGCCTGAGAAGAGTGCAAAACTTCTTTCCCCCGCAGACCGCCGCGCCGGAGGTTTTGCCGCGTCCCCCACAGGGGTTACGATAGTGCTCCCGGTCGCTCGACATCCGCGCGTTTTCGATGATGCCGGGCGACTCATCCACGCACTGCTGGCCCCGAGCAACGAGTTATCGCATGCCCAAAGTATTGATGCCCATCGGCGACGCCACCGAGGTGCTCGACACGATGTACCCCTACTTTCGGCTGCCCGAGGACGGCTTCGAGGTCGTCGTCGCGGGCCCCGAAGCGCGACTGTACCACATGGTGTTGCACGAGATTCCGCCGCAGGCCGATCCGCCTTGGGACATCACGCAGGAACGCCCCGGCTATCACTTGCAGGCCACCGTGGCGTTTCGCGACGTCGATCCATCCGAATACGCCGGGCTGTTCGTCTCCGGCGGCCGCGCGCCGGAATACCTGCGCTACGATCAGGACTTGCTGCGAACGACCCGGCACTTTTTTGAGACGAGCAAGCCGGTGGCCGCCTTGTGTCACGGCATCGAGATTCTGTCGGCGGCGGATTGCATTCAAGGCCGTAGGGTGACGACCGTCGCCAAGTGCGCGCTGGATGCCGAACAGGGCGGTGCCACGTACGTCGAGGAACCCTGCGTCATCGACGGGAATCTCGTCACCGCGCCGACCTGGTTCGAGAATACGCCGCTCTTGAAAGCCTTTATCGAAATGCTCAAGAAGAGCGTCGCCTGAGCGCGTGTTGAAGCGCTGCCGGCCATCACGTCGCGACCAACCAGCGTCGTGACCAACGACGCGGAGAGTCGCCACCCGATGGAATCCTGGTACACACGCGCCGACTTGTGGGTGATCTTTGCCTATCTGGCGGGCATGCTGCTGGTCGCCTGGCGCGTTTCGGACAAGTCGCGCGATGCCGAGGGCTACACGGTCGGCAATCGGGCCATGCCCGGCTGGGCCGTTGGCATCTCCGTGTTGGCGACTTTCACCAGCAGCATCTCGTTTCTCGGCCTGCCGGCGACGACTTACGCCGAGAACTGGAACCGCTTCGTCTTCTCGCTGACGTTACCCGCCGCGGCACTGATCGCCGTCATCTGGCTCGTGCCGCTGTATCGCGAGGGCGTGCGTTTCTCGGCCTATGAGTTTCTCGAAAGCCGCTTCGGCTATTGGGCACGGGCCTACGCGGTTGTCTCTTACGTCGCACTGCAAATCGTCCGCGTGGCCAACGTGTTGTTGCTCGTGGCGCTGGCCGTGGCGCCGATGTTGGGTTGGTCGATCGTGGGCACGATCATCCTGCTGGGCGTGATCGTCATCGTCTACGACACGCTGGGTGGCATTCAAGCAGTCATCTGGACCGACGTGATGCAGGTCGTGATTTTGCTCGTCGGCGCGCTGTGGTGCCTGGCCGTCCTGGTCGGTGGCGCCGAAGGAGGCGTGCAGGGCTTCTTCGAGTCGATCCCCGCTGATCGGGTTTCATGGGGCGTGTGGGACAAAGAGGCCGAGACTTCGCTGCCCTGGTGGAACGTCGGGACGTTGGCGCATTCGACAGTGCTGGTCGTGCTCATCTACGGAGTGACCGAGAACCTACGCAACTACGGCACCGATCAGAACTACGTGCAGCGCGTGCTGGCGGCGCGTTCCACGCACGAAGCGAGCCGCTCGATCTGGATCGGCGCCTGGGCCTACTTGCCCATCTCGGCCATGTTCTGCCTGATCGGCACAGCCTTGTGGCTGCACTACCCGACTCCGCCGGTCGTTGACGGTGCCGCCATCACCGCCGAGAAAGTATTCCCGCACTTCATACAGACCGAACTCCCCGCTCCGATCGCCGGTCTGGTGATCGGAGCCATCATGGCGGCCGCGATGAGCTCGGTCGATTCGAGCCTTAACTCGTCATCGACGGTACTCTTCATCGACGTCGTCCGCCGTTGGCGCCTTGCTCCGCGCGTCTCGGACATCGTCGTCTTGCGCGGCACCACGATCCTGCTGGGCATCCTTGGCACCTGGCTGGCCGTGCGCTTCTACCAGGTCTTTCTGGCGGAGTCGGCCCGGATCATGGACATCTGGTGGAAATACGCCGGTGTGGCCGGCGGGGGGATGTTCGGTCTGTTTCTCTTGGCTTGGCTCGCGCCGCGCACGCCCCGCTGGGCGGCCGCGCTGGGCGTCATTGCATCGGTTCCTGTCCTGTTCTGGGGATTGGGGATTAGAATTAAGTTTGTTGCCCTTTTGGGCTGGGACCTGACGCCACAGAAAGTGCTCTACGGCAGCCTGGTGGGCGTGGCGGGGACAATCGCCGTGATTGCCGTCGGACTGACAGGGCTGTTGTTAGTTCGACTCGGAATCGCAACTCCGAACCAATCACGCGACCCCAGCGGCGAATAAGACGCAGGTCTTGTTGTGCACCTCGCGCTGAACAAGCGTGCGGCGGGACGCGGATTGAAAGTGTGGATCGCTGCCTAAACCACGCCGGCGTGTTGCCGTAACTCCTGACGGCGCCAAGCGATTTGTTGTCCGCCTCGGCGGACCAACCTATACTTTTCATGCCGGTCATGCGCCGGAGTCAGAATCCCTTGTTGCGGAGGGCCGCAGGCCATGTCGAACCGACGCTTGCTCGCAGATGCACGCCGCTGGGCCGCTCAAATACTCGTCGTCTTGCTCGCTCTGTTGATGGTGCCCGCCACCGTGTTGCTCGCGGCAGAGCCGGCGTCGACGGCGACAGAGACCGAGAACAGCTTCCTGCGGCTGGTCCGCAACGACGACGGCGACGTGCTCTCGATGGACACCGCCATCGTGAGCTACACGTCGGATGACCCAGCGCAGGAGGGTCTGGTGGTCGATCTGGTCGGCGTCGTGCACATCGGCGAGAAGCAGTACTACGAAGATCTCAACGACGCGTTCGAAGACTACGATGTCGTGCTCTACGAACTGGTCGCGCCCGAGGGAACGCGTGTGCCCGCCGGCGGACGTCGCGAAGGCGGCGGACATCCGATCTCGATGTTGCAGACCGGCATGCAGGATATGCTGGGTCTCGAGTATCAACTGGAGCAGATCGACTACCAGCGCGAGAACTTCGTCCACGCCGACATGTCGCCCGACGAACTGGCGGCGGCGATGGCCGATCGCGGCGAGAACTTCCTCACGATGTTCTTCCGCATGATGGGCCGCGCCATCGCCATGCAGGCCAAACAGGCGGCCGAAAACGGCGGTCGTCCTGGCACCAGCGACGCTGAGTTTTTGCTGGCGCTCATCGATCCGAATCGCTCGCAGGTTCTCAAACGGCTGATGGCCGAACAGTTCGAGGACCTGGAATCGGCCATGTCGGTCATCGAAGGCCCCGACGGATCGAGTCTCATTTCGGATCGCAACGCGAAGGCGTTCGAAGTACTCGCCGAACAGATCGAGGCGGGCCAGCAGAAGATCGCCGTGTTCTATGGCGCCGGCCACATGCCCGACATGGAGCAGCGGCTCGAAGAGGACTTCGGCCTCACGCGCGGCGAGTCACGCTGGCTTTCGGCCTGGGTGATAGCTGAA
>CALKYM010000002.1 GCA_938003525.1 uncultured Planctomycetales bacterium
GCCCGCGCACCCTCACTCGGCAGGGCATTCCTCTGGCCACTAATGGTCGGCCCGATACGACCCGAATCTTTGGCAAATCCGTCAGAACCGGAGCATGAGCACTAGCTTGCCCAGCTTGGCGATCGTGCTGCTGGCACTTGGCCAGACGGCGGAGCCCGCGCCGGACGGCTCGCCCGAAGCGCCGGCTCAGCCGCCCATACCTGCTGCTAGCGGTGCGCCGGCAGCAACTCCCGCCGGCGAGGAACTGCTGCGGCAAGCCGTGGCCGCGATGGAAACGCACAGTTCCGTGCGAGCTGATTTGCGGTTCCGCGTTGAGGCACTCGACCAGGAGATGTACGGCAACGGTGTGTTCGTGCAGGGCGATATCGCCGCGCAGCAGTTCCGACTCGAGCTGCGATTGCGCGTCGGTGAGTACAACAGCGTCGAGTTGCAAGTCTGCGATGGCAAGGCGCTGTGGATCCACCGGCACCTCCCGGAAGACGAGCGGCCCCGCGTCTACCGCGTCGAAGTCGACCCAGCGCTGTACGGGCTGGCCTCCCGCCGTCAGGTCGCCGGGCTGGGGCAATTCCCGCGCACGCCAGCACTGGGCGGATTGCCACGCATGCTACGCGAGCTGAATGCGGCCTTTGACTTCACGGATGTGAAAGTGACGAAGCTGGGCGATGTTCCTGTGTGGGCCTTGCGGGGCGAGTGGAATCTGGCCCGCGTGGGGCAGTTGGCGCCGCAGCTCTACGCCGAAATCGAGAAGAGCAGGGCAGGGCAGCCCGCCAAACTGCCTTCGCAGTTGCCCGCGTACGTGGTGATCTACTTGGGGCAGGACGACCTGTTTCCCTACCGCTTCGACTACTACCGTCCGCAGGATGATGCCCCGGAGACGGGCGCCGGCGAACCGATGCTAACGCTCGAACTGTTCGAGGTGCGCATCGGCGACACCGTCGACCCGCGGCAGTTTGCCTACCAGCCGGGCGACGTCGCGTTCGAAGATCTCACGGTGCCGTACGCCCAGGGGCTCAGCGCCGGCGACGTTGAGTGACGTGTGGCAGGTTGTCGGTCAGCGCGTTTCGAGGTGGGCGATCGAGTTGACGGTCCGCACTTTCATTCGCCGGCCGTTGTGCACCAAGAGGTTGATTCCGCAGTTGTCCTGCGGCACACCGCGGGCCTTGTTCATCGGCAGGCCGACAAGCTCGGCGATGTAGCAACGGTTCACCACGTTGTGCGCGACGACGGCGATCATCTGCCCGGCGTGGCTGCGAGCCAGTTTCTCAAGAGCGGGCACGACGCGATCAAGCAGTTGGCCCATGTTCTCGCCGCCGCGGTAGGGGTGCACTCGCGGGTCTTCGAGAAAGAGGGCATGCGCCTCGGGCTCGGTTCGCGCGACCTCTTCCCAGTCGCGTCCTTCCCAGTCGCCGACGTCGATCTCGATCAGCGGTTTGATCGTTTGCACATCGAGCCCGTGTTTGCCAGCGACCGCCTGCGCCGTCTGTCGTGCTCGTGTAAGCGGGCTGGCGTACACAGCCGAGAGGGAGTGGCGCGCCAGCCACGTGCCAGTGAGTTCGGCCTGTCGCCGACCTTCGTCGGAGAGCTCGGCGTTGGTGCGATTGCCCTGCAGACGCGGAGGATTGGCGAGGTTGTTGGCCGTCGCCCCGTGGCGAACCAGAAAGATGCGGCATTCGCCCGCGTGGGGCACTCCCTGCGACACGTTCATCGCGAGTCCTGGCGGGCGAGGTTAGGCCGATTCTGAAACGAGAGGGGAGGTCGATTCGCTCGATCGCTGCGGGCCGGTCCGCTGCCGCGCCAACTGCGCCGCCACGCGTACAGCTTCGATGACACCGGAGACCTCGGCCGTGCCGCGCCACGCCCGGTCGAACGCGGTGCCGTGCGCCACGCTGGTGCGGATGATGGGCAGCCCCAGCGTGATGTTTACGGCGCGGTGCATGTCAAGCAGCTTCAGCGCGATGTGGCCCTGGTCGTGATACATGGCCACCACGGCGTCGAACTCTCCCTGGCGGGCTCGAACCAGCATCGTGTCGGCCGGCAGGGGTCCCTGGGCGTCGATGCCGGCGCGGCGCGATTGTTCGACGGCCGGGGCAATGTACCGTTGTTCTTCGTCGCCAAATAGTCCCTCTTCGCCGGCGTGTGGGTTGAGTGCGAGGACGCCGATTCGCGGCCGCAGGGCACCCAGCGATTTGAGGGCGTGTTCGGCCAATCGGATCTTCGCCTGTATGGCGCCGGCCGATAGATGCGCGAAGACATCCCGTAGCGCCATGTGAAGCGTCGTATGTACCACACCTAAGCCATGCGGGCCGTGCACACCGCAGCCGGGCGGGAGATAGAGCATCATCGCGACTTCACGCACGTCGCACAGCTCGGCCAGCAGTTCGGTGTGTCCCGGCACAGCGTATCCGGCCAATCGCAAGGCCGCTTTGTGAAGTGGCGCGGTCACCAAGCCGTCGACCGTGCCCGTCAGTGCCCAATTGGCCGCGGCAACGACAGCGTCGTATGCCGCCTGTCCGCCGCGCGCATCGATCTTGGCCGGCGGGAGGTCGACGGCCGCCGGTCCAACTGTGGTCACGCACGGCAGTACGTCGGGACTTGATGCCAGGGGCGCCAGCGATTCGCTGTTCGGCGCGTCGACTTCGATCACCCGCGTTTCAACGCCACGCAGTTCGCAGGCCCGCTGGATGATCTGTGGGTGCCCGGCGACGATCATGCGCGCGGCGGCATGCAGGTCGGGATTGCTCCATGCGCCGGCGATGACCTCGGGGCCGATGCCCGTCGGATCGCCCATAGTGATTGCCAGCAGTGGTCGGGCGCCTGAAGTTTGCATACACCGAATTGTACGCAACGCCTGCGGCGGGTCACAGGTGGGGGCGGAGGCCGATTGTCGATCGCACGCGCCGGGCGTATGTTGTGCGGCCGTAAGCGACTGGCTCGAACGAGGCCCCGGCGGCGGAGGCGGACATGCGAGCGTGTGTGCAGCGGGTCAGCCGTGCGCGCGTCACGGTGGCTGATGAGACCACAGGCGCGATCGAACGGGGCTTGCTCGTGCTGTTGGGAGTGTCGGCTAGCGACGATGATCGCGATGCGCGGGAGCTGGCAGCCAAGATCGTTGCGCTGCGGGTGTTTGAAGACGACGCCGGCAAGATGAATCTCGGCCTGGCCGATGCCGGCGGGGCGATGCTGGTCGTCAGCCAGTTCACGCTGCTGGGCGATTGCCGCAAGGGGCGAAGGCCCAGTTTCAGCCAAGCGGCCCCGCCGGAGCTGGCCGAGCGGCTCTACGAAGTGTTCGTCACGGCGGTCCGCGAGCAGAACATCGCGGTCGAGACAGGACGCTTTCGCCAGCACATGGACGTCGAACTAGTGAACGACGGTCCGGTGACGCTGCTGTTGGACAGCCGCCGCCTGTTCTGATGCCGCCGGGCAGCGGCGCCTTATCAGAATCGCATTCGGTCGGTGAGCTGTTCGGCGAGCTGCTGGAAGTGTTCGGCGTGCGGGGCCAGTTGGTGCATCCAGTTTTCGTCGTTGAGCACCAGAAATGTGAGCGCAGCCAGTTTGATGTAGGTCGATGCGTTGCCCCACGTGCTCTTGCCCCACAGCTTGAGGGCCGTGCCGAACGATCGCTTAAGACGCATGCGGCCGCGGTACCACTCCAGGCTGTAGAACTCATCGAGCATCAAGTGCGACATGAAGCCGACAAACACCGCGCCGGCCTTGTAGGCCCGCATTTCGATCCCACCCGCCGAACAAAGCAGATAGGCCACTTGCGCGGCAATGATGGCAGCCGGGATGCTGTGAAACATGCCGCGGTGCACCGTGTAGCGCTTGAGCCACGCGCTGAGCACGAAGCGAATGAACAGGTAGACCAGCGCGCCGGCCAACACAATCAGCTCGGGCGAGTTGAAGAGAACCCTGAAGCGGTCCATCAGCAGCATCGGCACAACCGCTGCGGCGAAGGCCATGCTCTCCCGCAAGGGGACACCCGAGTCGCTGTCCAAGTCGGGCAACATGCCGGAGACGCCGCACAGCCCGCCGGCCAGCACGGCGGTCGGCAGCGGTATGTCGGCCACCAGGAAACCGGTCGCGCCGTAGCCCACGCCGAGCACGCCACTGGTCGCGATATGCGTTTTGAAATTGGCCATGGGAACGAGAGTCCTGCGATGATCTTCCGTGATGCCGGCAGTGCAGTGGAGATTCGATGGCCGCCGGGTGCCACGGCTGGCTCGCCCGGCAGTACCCCAAGGCACGGCCGCACATTCCAACGTTCGCAGCCGCTAGCGATCAGCGAACGAACGACAAACTCAAGCGACTCACCTCCGCCGATTGTCGAGCGACTGGAGCAAGCGGCCGGCGGCTTCGAGCGTGACGCCGTTTTCGCGGGCAAAGTCCTGCAGGTCGCCGAGGCTTACGCCCCAGTTGTCGCCGATGTTCGTGAATGTGCGCGAGTTGATTGCGTGTTGTAGATCGTCTTCGTTCAGTTGCGCGAGCAATGTCGCGTAGCTCAGCGCGCGTTCGACGTCAGCCTGCCGCGCGAAGAGCTCGATCAGTTCGTCGGCCTGCAGCTCGCCGGCTTTGTAGCGATTGAGAGCCGCTTCGATGCGATCTTGCCCTTCGTTTTGCATCTCCGTCAGCTCGTCGATCTGCCGGCTGACGGGGGAGTCGTCCGGTACGGCGACCTGCGCTCTGTCGCCTTCGTCCTTCGAGCCATCCGAATCGGCGAACGTGCCGGGCGGCACAAGGGCATAGGCGGCGACGAACACCAGCAGCAAGGCGACGAGGCGGAACATCGTGTTCTCCCTGGAGAAGCGCGGCGCGAAGCGGGCAGGAGAGTAGTGCGAGCGGCCCCGCGAAGTCAATCGCGACGCGGTTGCCAGCAGTGTCGATGTCAGACTGTGCAACGATCACGATCCGATTCGCTGCGATCAACGCCAGGCGAAGTTCGATGTCAGGAGAAGCACGACGTCGAGTGCCACTGCTGGCTTGTCCAGCAGTGCCGTCACCGCCACGGCCCGGTAAGCCGGCCATGACGCGCAATCGAGGGTGAGCACACTCCGCAGACTGCCCTTTCGGCGGCCCGCCGCAGCCCGATATACTCGGCCGCCTCCAAGATCGTTCGCCTCCCGGCGAACAAGCTGGCAGAGGTCCGCGCGCAACAGGGGAGTGACTGGCCATGCAGTACTATGACATCGCGATGATCGTCGTGCTGGTGGGGACGACCATCTTCGGCGCGTGGAAGGGCATGGCCTGGCAACTCGCTTCGCTGGCTTCGGTGGTGGTCAGCTTCATCGTCGCCCGGCAGTTTGCGCCACAGGTGGCGCCGATGATCGGCAACGAAGAGCCCTGGAACCTGTTCGTGGCTATGCTCGTGCTCTACCTCGGCACGTCGCTGGCCATCTGGATGGCCTTTCGCCTGGTGGCCGGCATTCTCGACCGCGTGAAGCTCAAGGAGTTCGATCGTCAGGCCGGCGCGCTGTTCGGTGCGGCCAAAGGCGTGCTGCTCTGCCTGGCCATCACGTTCTTCGCCCTCACGCTTTCCGAGGACACCCGCAAGCTGGTGCTCGACTCGCGGTCGGGCTACTACATCGCCCACCTCATCGACCGCGCCACTCCGATCCTCCCGTCGCAAGTGCACGACGTGATCGGCCCCTACCTCAGCCGCATCGACGAAGAGCTCTCCGGGCATACGGACCCGGAAAGCGCCGC
>CALKYM010000003.1 GCA_938003525.1 uncultured Planctomycetales bacterium
CCGTGCAATCGACGGAAAGTCTATCGATAGTGCATGCGGCGAAAGATCCAATTCACTGCTGCCGGCGGAGCGGAGAGCGCGGCACGTTCGAGCCACATTCTGCCGCGTGCGCGCCACGACATGCAGTCGCTCCAATAGGCCTGCTTGGTGGCCAGCGTGCTGCGAATCGTGTCGCGCAGCCGGCTGACCTTCACCGCCCCAGCATGCAACCGGTACTGAAGTAGCGGCTCGGGCAAGTTGGCGAAACGCCGGCCCGCGCGTGCCAGCCGGCACCACAACTCGTAGTCTTGGGCCGCTCGCTCTGGGTAGCGATAGCCGCCCGCCTCGAGCACGACATCCTTGCGAAACATGACCGCCGGATGGGCCAGCGGGTTGTATCGCTGCATGGCCGCCACGATTGCTTCGTGCGACAGCGGATAACGCCGCGCACCGATGCGGCGGCCCGCGCCGTCGATGGCTTCGATCTGGCTGCCGACAACATCCATCTCCGGATGATTCTCCAAGAACGCGACCTGCTGTTGAAGCCGATTCGGTCGACAGATGTCGTCCGCATCCATCCGGGCAACCAACGCACCCCGACAGCCCTCCAGGCCCTTGTTGAGCTGTGCAACCAAGTTGGTAGGCGGAGGTATTTCCACAACGCGGATGCCAGGAGTGTCGGCGATGCCCGGCAGAGCGCGCGTGGCTGACTCGCCATCGGCACCGATCGCTTCGACAATCACCAATTCCCAGTCTGCGAACGTCTGCGCGACGATGCTGTCGATCGCCTGCCGAAGGTACTCGCGCGGCGCGTCCTTCACCGGCAGTAGCACGGAGACTGTTGGATGATCGGACAGGCCGGCCAAGTCTTCACCTATATCGCAGTGCCGGAACGATTCTACTGGGCCACGGTTTAGCGTTTGCGGGTCAGCCTACATCTGTCGATGCGTCGTCAGCAGGCCGCAGTGACCTTTGCGAGCTCATCGCAAACAGCACACCGCCCAATAGCGCAAACGAAATGTTCATCGCCAACAGGGCGAGCGCAAACGCGGTGGCATCTCCTCGGGCAACTCCGAGTTGGCCGAGAATCAGCACGATGGCGCCCTCGCGGATGCCAATGCCGTTGATGGTGAGCGGTATCGCGGCCGCAAAGTAGGAGAGCGGTACGATGTACGCGAAATGAACGGCCGCGACATCGAGTTGCAAACTGCGCGACATGGCCGCCGCCGCAGCGACGGTCATCAGTTGGCTCACGAACAGCCACATCACGGCGGGCGGCAACACCCGCCGGCGTCGCAAGCCGTGAAACGCAGTCGTTATGCGTTGCCACGTCGCCAGCAGGCTGCCCATTTGAGGATGCGACTGCATCCACCCTTGAGCAGAATTCGGGAAGCGCACGAAGGCGGCGCCGGCCAACAGGACACCGACGGCAATGCTCAGGATCACCGCGATCCCGGCGACTTCGATCCGCGCTGGCGAAAAAAGCGGGACCGCAATCGCGATCAGCAACAGCGCCGCAAACATCGAGATCGTGCGCTGCAGTACGATGGCCATGGCTGCATGACCGGTGCTGAGCACCGTGCGCCCTAGTGTGTAAACCCGATAAAGATCGCCTCCAAAATTCGTCGGCAGAAAGTAATTGAAGAACAGCCCGCGAAAGTGGATCGAGGCGACCGCCGCCACCGTGAGCGAATGACCGAAACCCAAGAGGAGGCGACGCACCCCGGCCGCGTTGCAAGCGATGGCGAGCAAATACACCGCGATGGCGAGCGTCACCCAGTCCCAATCCGTGCGTCTCAGCAGGCTGTTAAGTTGGCCGAAATCGAGCCAGGTGACGAGCAGTGCCATCAAGACGACAGCCACCGCGAGTCGCAGCGACAGTAGAAGCAGCCTGCCGCGCGACTTCGATCTGGCCGCGTCGTGTTGATCGTCAGCACTCAATCGTCGCGCCTCACACGGCTAGCGGACCTTTCACGCCCGGGGCTGGCGAGTCTGCCTGACGCGCGGCTAGAACGTACGAAAAGCTGTCGGCGGCGTCCAGAACAAGGCCGCTCATGTCTTGTGAGGCGATGGAGCCATCTCGTCTAAGATGATTCCCCCATGGGAAAACCTGCGAATACTGAGACTGAGTCGCCCCAGCAACCAAAGCACGAGTCCGTCGCTGAAGGCTCGCTCCCGCCGGTGCTCTTGTGGGGGTTGCTGCTTGCCTTCCTGGCGGCCGGTCTCTTTTGGCGTTCAAACGTCTTTCAGCCGCTTCCGACCGGCTTTCATATCCCGCGCTACTACGCGGGTATGGTCCGCGCGCGGACGATCTCGTTGTCGATGAAAACGGACAGCCTCTCCGCACAGGAGCAAGGCTGGCTGGCGGCCGATATCCGACCTTTCGGCGAACCGCCGTTGCTCGAGTTTCTCACTGCGCTCACTTACCTAGCCGATGGTCAGGAACGCCCTTGGGTCGCGTGTCTCTTTTCGTGTGCAGCGTGGCTGGCGGGAGGTTGGTTTCTCTACGATCTGACACGGCGACTGACGCGCGACCAACTGGGAGGTCTCATCGCGCTGGGCTTCTACCTTGTTTGTCCGTTGGGCATCGTCATCAGCCAGACCTTTCAGCCTGAAGCCCTGATGACGCTCGGTTTCCTATTCGCGCTGTGGCTCATCGTGCGCTGCCCGGCATCGACGACCTGGCCGCGAACCGTCTGTCTGGCTCTAGTCGGTGGAGTCGCAACGGCCGTGAAGCCCGGCATCATGTACCTGCCACTGGTCGCGGCGTTCGCCGCGCGCCGTTTCGTGCCGCAACGACCGTGGGAGATGTTGTGGGACTGGAAAACGATCGCTTTCGCCATCGTGTCGGCAATTCCCGGCATCGCTTGGGTACTACTGGTGATGAGCGATCGTGTGGGCGGCAAGCTGATGCCGACACTCTGGACCGATCCGTTCTTCTACGCCGGCTGGTGGCGGCAAGTCGACCAGACCATCAGCATGTGGATGATCGTGCCAATCCTGTGCGGAGCGCTCGTGCTGATCCGCAAGTATGACTCCTGGTTGGGCGCAGCGATGTTGGCCTCGTACGTGGCTTACGCCTTCGCGTTTCCCTGGCACACGGCAACGCACAACTACTATCAAACTGTGCTCATCCCGACCGCCGCGATCTGCCTGGGAGCGCTGGGCAGCACGATCGGTTCGTGGCTCGATGCGCGGCGCGCCTCAGCCGGTTCGGCGGCCGTGGCGGTCGTCTCAGTTGCGGCGTTGTCGTTCTTGTACGCTCAACAGACAAGTCGCCTGGTCGATTTGAACCGGCGAGTCGACGTGGCCGCAGCGATCGGCGCCGACGAGATCGCGGAGACGGTGCCGCCGTTGACCAAAGTCTTGTGCATCAGCCCCGCCGGCGGCTATCCGCTCGTCTATCACTGTTGGCTTGATGCTGAAACCTGGCCGATCCGTGGCGACCTGGACAAAGAACTGCTGCAGAACGGGAGCCTGCCGAGCGTTGCCCAGCGGATGCAAGAGATGCTCGCGTCCCATGCCGCCGGGTACTTCGTGATCACGCGGCAGTCGCACGTTTCGCTCTATCGAACGATGTTCGACGCCGACGACGCAGCAACTGCCGAGCAGCAGCTCGCGGCTCTGGACGACAGTTGGCAACGCGAGAAGGAAATCATCGCCTGGCTGCACGACAACTGCGAACTGGTGGCCCGCGACCAGCGGTTCCTGATATTCGACCTGCGCGGCCAGACGACCGGCGCAGCCGCTACCGCCGACGACCGCGACCTGCTCGCCGCGGGCCGCGTTCATGACACCCTCAGCAGGCGAGCTTATACTCGACGGATGTGGCTTGGCTCCCATCCGTTCGCGTTCGCGGCAGGCGCATTTTCCGTGGCCGAGGTTCATTCCGCATCGCGCCCCGCAGCCGCACCGCCAACACTGCCGGCAAGCGTGTGGGTTGTTGTGCCCGCGTACAACGAAAGTACGCGGCTGGCCGGTACGCTCGACGATCTACAGCGCATTGACGCGACTGTGGTCGTGATTGATGACGGCTCCTCCGACGACACCGCGGACGTGGCGCTTCGACACGATGTCTGGCTCGTGCAACACCCTGTGAACTGTGGACAGGGGGCCTCCCTGCAAACGGGCATCGACTTCGCCCTCTCGAAAGGTGCCGAATACATCGTCACGTTCGACGCGGACGGGCAGCATCGCGCCGAGGACATCCCGCCGCTTCTGGCAGCGCTGGCGGAGCACAATGCCGAGGTCGCGCTGGGTTCGCGATTCTTGGACACACGAAGCAACGTACCACGGGCACGCCGCTGGCTCTTGAAAGCCGCCGTGTTGTTCACGCGTGTCGTCTCCCAAGTACGGGTGACGGATGCCCACAACGGCCTCCGCGCGTTCACGCGAAACGCGGCTGAGCAGATCCGCCTCACGCAGTTTGGCATGGCGCACGCCTCCGAGATCCTCGATCAGATCCGGGCGCGCGACTTGACCTTCGTCGAGGTGCCGGTCTGCATCCGCTACACGCAGCAGACGCTGGACAAGGGCCAGTCTTCGTGGAATGCCCTGCGCATTGTTGGCCAACTCTTGCTGGGACGATTCGTACGATGAACCTGTTTCAGATTCTCGCCCTCACCTTTCTCGCCCTTTTGGCACTCGCCACGCTCCGCGCCGCCCGCGCGGGTGCCGTCCGCCGCAGCGGGGCTGCCGTCCGTCTCGCCGTCGTGATCACGGCAGGGGTCGCGATTGCCGACCCCAGCCTGGTCCAGAGCGTGGCCGACCTGATCGGCATTCGTCGCGGGGCAGACGTGGTGCTGTACGCCTTCGCGCTTGCCTTTTTGGCCAGCACGTTCTACTTCTACGCCCGCACGGTGAAGCTGGAGCGGCGGATCACCGGGCTCGTGCAGCACGTGGCCCTGATGGAAGCCCGTCGGGGCTCGTCAGCGAATGACGCCGAGGCTTGATTGCCGCGCGTCGCTCGATTGCGAATTGGCCGGTCTTTTTACGAGTCTCGACGAGCCGGCGCGGATTGACACCTCTTGTGAGAACCCCTACGATCAGGGGCTTCTCGCCTTGAACGGCCCAAGGCACGGCGACGGCTGAAGTTACGACGTTCACTCCTGGCCGATTTACCCGCCACAACGCCGGACGCTCCCGGGCCCACTCGCCAGACGTCGGGGAGATGAGGCCGGCGTGCCACGTGAGAACTGGAGATGCATCGTGTCGACCGTGTTGGTCAAGCAGCTCATCGAGTCCGGCGTACATTTCGGCCACCGCACCAGTCGGTGGAATCCGAAGATGCGCCCCTACATCTATGCACGCCGCAACCTGATTCACATCATCGACGTCCGCGAGACACTGCGCGGCCTGTTGCGCGCGCGGAAGTACCTGCACCAGGTGGCAGCCAACGGCAGCCTGATCTTGTTCGTGGGCACCAAGCGTCAGGCGGCCGAAACCGTTCAGCGCGAATCCCAACGTTGTGGCATGCCTTACGTTTCGGAACGTTGGCTGGGCGGCACGCTGAGCAATTTCCGTACGATTCGCAGCCGCCTGGGACGCTTCGAAGAGTTGGAGCAGCTACGTGAGAGCGACGACTTCAATCTCTATTCGAAGAAGATGCAGTCGGCACTGAACCGCGAGTTCCGCAAGGCGCTGCGCAACCTGGGCGGCATTCGGACGATGAACAAGCTGCCTGAGTGCCTGGTCATCGTCGATCCGCGCAAGGAAAAGAACGCCGTTCGCGAGGCGCAGAAGCTCGGCATCACCACGGTCGCGCTGATCGACACCGACAGCGACCCGGATGCCGTCGACCTGCCGATACCCGGCAACGATGACAGCATTCGTTCGATCGAGTTGGTCGTGAAACAGCTCAGCGATGCCGTGCTCGCAGGCAAGCAGTCGGCAATGCTGGCCGGCGAAGGCGCCGACGACAACAAAGACGAACAAGCGCCCGAGGCGGAAGCATCCTCAGTAGCCTCCGCGTAGCCGTGGCCGAGCACTGAAGACTGGCCCGCGACGGACCGGGCGACGTGACATTCCGCCGGCGACTTGGCATCGGCACAACAGGCCGACGACTGCGCGTGTCTCACGTCGCCGAGTCTGAATCGCGCCCGGACGAAGCACGCATACCTCGGGGCGACAAAACGCCACGAAATAAGAAGCCATCGTAACGGAGAGCAACCATGGCAGAGATTACTGCGGCAGCGGTCAAGGCACTCCGCGACCGCACCGGCTTACCGATGATGGAGTGCAAGCGGGCCCTGCAGAAAACGGGCGGTGATGCCGAAGCCGCCATCGAAGAACTCCGCAAAGCCGGCCAAAAGGTGATGGCCAGCCGCTCCGACCGCGAAACGGCAGCCGGACGCATTGCCGTCAGTGCGTCGCTGGCCGACTCCGTCGGCGCGATGGTCGAGCTGCGCTGCGAGAGCGCTCCCGTGCAGGCCCACGAAGACTTCGTCCAGTTGGCCAACGACTTGGCGGCTCAGCTTGCGAAAGGGCCCGGAGCCGCGACGCCCGACGAGCTTCTCTCCCAGCCCTCACCCAGTGCGTCGGGCCAGACGCTGGGCGATCAACTTGGCGATTTGCAGAATCGTATGCGCGAGGTGTTTCGCGTCGCACGAATCCTCCGCATCGACGGTCCTTGTGGCGGCTACGCGCACCACACGGGCGAGTATGGCGTGCTGACGAACATCGAGGGCGGCGATGAGGAGCTGGCGAAAGACGTGAGCATGCACGTCGCCGCTATGAAGCCGGCCGTCGCCCGCCGCGAAGATCTCGACGAAGCGGAAGTCGCCCGCGAACGTGACATCCTCATGGAGGCTGCGCGCACAGAGGGCAAGCCGGAGAACATCCTGGAGAAGATGGTCGAAGGCCGCATGCGAACGTTCTACGAGCAGAAGGTGCTCGTCGACCAGCCTTTCGTGAAGGATGATAAGCAAACCGTGGGCAAGCTGGCCAAAGCGCGCGGGGCGAAGATCGTGCAGTTTGTCTTGTGGCAACTGGGCGCCGGCGGCTAACGGTTATCGCGCGGCACGCTGCGCCACGTTGGCACCCGCAGAGAGAGGAACGCCATGGCCGACGGCACACAGACCGGCAAGGAAACTGTTCCCTGCGCACCGCAGCGCGTCGTGCTGAAGATTTCTGGTGAAAGCCTGAGCCACGACGGCGAGCGCGGCATCGACATGAACTCCGTGGTGCATGTAGCCCAAGAGACGATGGCGGCGGCCGCCAGCGGCGTGCAGATTGCCATCGTCATCGGCGGCGGCAATATTCTGCGCGGCGCTCAATTTACTGCCGGACAGTCGAGCATCCAGGAAGCCACGGCCCACTACATGGGCATGTTGGCGACAGTCATCAACGGTCTGGCTCTACAGGACGCCTTGGAATCGCTCGGCTGCGCGACGCGCTTGCAGACGGCTATTCGCATGGAGGGCGTGGCCGAACCCTATATCCGCCGCCGCGCCCGCCGGCATCTCGAAAAGGGGCGGATCGTGATTCTCGCCGCTGGAACGGGCAGCCCCTTCGTCACCACCGACACGGCGGCTGCGCAGCGGGCCTTGGAACTGGAAGCCGATCTGCTCCTCAAGGCCACGCGTGTTGACGGAGTCTACAGCGAAGATCCCGAGAAGAACCCGCATGCCGTGCTGTACAGCGAGCTGAGCTATAATGCCGTGCGCCAACAAAACCTGCGGGTGATGGACTCGACGGCCATCACGCAGTGCATGGAACACGAGATGCCGATTCTGGTCTTCAACTTCAAGAAATCCGGCAATATCGCCCGTGCCGTCCGGGGCGAACGGGTGGGAACGCTGATAGCCAGCCGCGCCGCCTCGGGCGATCAAAGCCTGCCTGCCGCTGAAAGGTCGTGATCATGGACTTCGACGATATCCTGCTCGACGTCGAAGAGCGGATGGAGAAGGCCGCCGATCATCTCAAGCACGCGCTCACCGGTATCCGCACCGGGCGGGCCAGTCCGGGACTCGTCGATAGTCTCCGCGTGGAAGCCTACGGGGCCGAAACGCCGCTGAAGCAATTGGGTTCGATCGGTGTGCCCGAGGGCAACCAGATCGTGATCAAGCCCTACGATCCCGGCACGCTGAAAGACATCGAGAAGGCCATCCAGGCCAGCGACTTAGGCTTCAATCCGCAGAACGACGGCAAAGTGATTCGCGTGGTGGTGCCGGCCCTCTCGACCGAGGTCCGCCGCAAGATGGTCTCACGGATCAAAGAACTGAGCGAAGAGGCCAAAATCGCCGTGCGCAACGTCCGCCGCGACGGCAATCGCGCGGCCGATCAGGCGCAAAAGGACAAGACGCTCACCGAGGACGACTGCAAGAATCTGAAACAGGAAATCCAGGACCTGACCAAGAAGTACGAAGATCAGGTCAGCAACTTGGCGGCCAACAAGGAAAAAGAGGTCATGGACGTGTGAGCGGCGCGGCGGGCTCGAACCCAACAACGATGATCTCCAGCAGGGTGTTTGATGATTCCGAGAATCCGCGTCCGCCACTCTCTCTGCGTCTCCCTCTTGACGGCGGCACTCTTCGTCCCGGACATGCATCCGATGGCCGCCGCTGATCCTGAGTCGGGCAGCACTGCCGCCGACCTCGTCAAGAGTTCCCGAGTGTTGGTCATCGCCCATCGCGGCGACAGCAAGGCCTACCCCGAGAACACGCTGCCTGCCTTCGAGTCAGCCGTGAAGATCGGCAGCGATCTCGTCGAGCTCGACTACGTTCACACGGCCGACGGGGTACTGCTCGTCTTGCACGACAAGACGCTCGATCGCACCACGAACGCCGGCGAGCTTTGGGGTGGCCGCGATATCCTGGTCAAGAAAAAGCGGCTCGACGATTTGCGCGAGCTCGACGCGGGAAGCTGGTTCGATGCGCGGTTCTGCGACGTGCGTTTGCCGACCTTGGAAGAGTCGCTGAGCGTGATCCAAGCCGGATCGGTCACACTCATCGAGCGCAAAGCCGGCGACGCGGCAACCTGCGTGAAACTTCTCGAAGAGAAGGGACTGCTGGAGCAGGTGGTCGTGCAGTCGTTCGATTGGAACTTCATCCGCGATTGCCGGCGTCTGGCTCCGAACCTGACCCTGGCCGCGCTGGGCTACGATCCGATTCGAGAAGAACACCTCGAAAAGATTTCGCAGCTGGGCGTGCAGGCCATCGGTTGGGACCACAAACAGATGAACGCCGACTGGATCGAAGCCATTCACCAGCGCGGGCTGCGAGCATGGGTCTACACGGTCGACGACATGACGCGCGTGCAGCAACTGATCGATGCCGGCATTGATGGCATCATCACCAACGTGCCGGCCGAGACCAAAAAGGTCGTCGGCGCGGGCTCCTAGCGAACGACCTTTTCGTCGTAGTCGAGCAGACTGGCAGTCGGGCGCCGCTGAACGGGCCTGATTTCGCCCAGTTCGCCGCCCGATCCGTCTTGACCCTCTTGCGGCCCCCTTCCTATACTCCCGCTCCTTTCCGCGCCGCCAACGTGCGCGCACGGCACAACATCAACTCGTCACACGGTTTATGGAGAAGCCGGGATGAGTCAATCCAATCGACCCGACTCACGCCAACAGCGATCCAAACGGCTGCGCATGCGGCTCCTGATGATTCTCGGCGGCATCGCAGTCATCGGCGTGTGCCTGCTGGTGCGCTCCCAATGGCGTCCGGCCGAGGCCCGCGCGCAGGCGCCGAGTCCGCAGCCCGCCGCACAACAGAACGTCGTCGCGGTCGTCAATGGCGAGGAAATCTCGCGCAACGAACTCGGTCAGCAGTGCCTGTGGCACTACGGCGAAGAGGTGCTGGAGAGCATCGTCAACCGCCAGCTGATTCAGGACCACTGCGCGAAGTCTGGCATCAATGTCTCTGCGGAAGAAGTCCAGCAAGAGATTTCCCGCGTAGCGGCGAACTTCGGCCTGCCGATCGATCAGTGGCTGCAACTCTTGCGCGACGAGCGGCAAATCGGCCCGCAGCAATACGCCGACGAAATTGTCTGGCCGAAACTGGCCCTCGAGAAGTTGGCCGCGCCCAAACTTCAGGTGACGCCCCAAGAGATCCAGGAAGCCTACGAGCTGCAGTACGGACCGTCGGTGCAGTGCCGCATTATCGTTTGCGCCGATCGCGCGCAAATCGAGGAAGCGCGGGCTGCGGCGGTGGCCAATCCCGACGACTTCGGCAACCTCGCCAAACGGGTCTCCGTCGACTACAGCGCCGCGTCCAAAGGGCTCGTGCAGCCGATTCGCCGCCACATGGGCGACGAGGCGATTGAACGCGCAGCCTTTGCCCTGCGGCCCGGCGAGATTTCACCGGTGATCGAGGTGCACAGCCAGTTCGCCATTCTCAAGTGCGAACGGCACTTCCCCGCCGTCGGCGCACCGCTGGAGGACGTACGCGAGCAGTTGGTGCAGGCCATACGCGATCGCAAGTTGACCGATGAAGCTGACCGGCTGCTCAGTGCGCTGCAGGAACAGGCTCGTGTCGAGAACGTGCTCAACGATCCGGCCAAGCGCGAGCAACACCCGGGCGTGGCTGCCTTCGTCAACGGTCAGCCGATCACGATCCGCGAGCTGGCCGAGGCGTGCATCGAACGCCACGGCGTGGAAGTGCTCTCCGGCACGATCAATCACAGGCTGCTCTCTCAGGAATGTCGCCGCAACGAGGTTACGGTTTCTCAGCAAGATATCGATCGTGAGATCGAACGCGCCGCCCGGGCGATGGGCAAGACGACGCAGCAATGGTTCGAGGAACTCGACGCGCAAGGCGTGAATCGCGAGCTCTACATCCACGACAGCGTGTGGCCCAGCGCGGCTTTGAAAAAGCTGGTGGGCGACGTGCAAGTTACGGCCGAGGACCTGCAAAAGGGCTACGAAGCCAACTACGGGCCGCGGGTCCGCTGCCTGGCGATCGTGTTCAACAACCAGCGCCGCGCCAACGAGGTGTACATGATGGCGCGCGACAACCCCACGCCGGAATACTTCGGCGATCTGGCGGCCGAGTACTCCATCGAGCCGAGCAGCCGGGCGCTGCGCGGCGAGGTGCCTCCGATTCAACAGCACGGCGGCCAACCGAGTCTCGAAGCCGAGGCGTTCGCCCTGCAACCGAACGAGCTCTCGGGCATCGTCCAGGTGGACGACAAGTTCGTACTGCTGTTCTGCCTGGGCCGCACGTCACCCACTCAGGTGGCGATGGAAGAAGTCCGAGACGAGATCCACGCCGACCTGCACGAAAAGAAGCTCCGCGTGGCGATGGCCGAAGAGTTCTCGCGGCTGCAGTCGGCCGCCACGATCGACAACTATCTGGCGAACACGAGCCAGACGCCGACCCGCTCGCGCACCGGCGCCACCAATCCGGTGGTACCGGCCTCGGCGCTGACGCCCTCCAGCGCCACACCTGCCCGACGCCCCGCGGTCCGCCCGTAGAGGTTCCAGCCGGGCAGAATCTCAGCCACTCACGCTTCGGCCCGACGCGCACTCGTTGTCCGTGCAAGCGCGCCACACGACGGCGACGTCACTTCGCCCGGCATTCGCCTTGATCGCGATATGCCTACCCGGTTCGGAGCCCAACGCCGGTGCGTTGACTTGCGGTCCGGACCGGTTAGAGTTAGGGATTCGCCTTGCCCGAGAGGAGCGATCCCTCGGGTGCGTCACGACTTACGGCGAGGACGCCCGCCTGATGGAGAGCACCCTGTTGGTTGAAGAGCGGACGGCCATCGAAAAGGCCGACGTGCTGATCGAGGCGCTGCACTGGATCCGCCAGTTTCGCGACAAGATCACCGTCATCAAGCTCGGCGGCAGCGTGATGGAGTCGCCCGAGGCGATGCGCCACCTGCTGCTGGACATCGTGTTCATGGAGACGGTCGGCATGCGGCCCGTCGTGGTGCACGGCGGCGGCGCCAGGATTACCCGCGCCATGGACGCGGCCGGCATCCAGGCCCGCTTCATTCAAGGCCGCCGGATCACGGATACGGCCACCCGCGATATTGTCGAGCGGGTGCTCGCATATGAGACCAACGAGCACTTGGTGCAATCGATCGAAAAACTCTCCGGCCGCGCGGCTGCGCTCAACTTTCGCACGAACAACGTGTTGTTCGGCCGGCGGCTGCAACTGGCCGGGGACGATGGCCAGCCGATGGATCTCGGCCATGTCGGCGAGATCACCCGCGTCGATCGGATCACGATCGACAATCTGTGCCACGCGGGCATTGTGCCGGTCATCCCCTCAATGTGTCTCACCGACGACGACGAGCGGGACAAGCTCAACGTGAACGCGGACACCGCGGCGGTGGCCGTCGCAGCAGCCGTCAACGCCGAGAAACTGGTGTTTCTGAGCGACGTGAACGGCGTGCGCCGGGAGAAGGAAGACCCCGATTCGCTCGTCCACTCCCTCAGCGCCAGCGATGCCAAATCATTGATCGACACGGGGGCCGTCGACTCGGGGATGATTCCCAAGGTCGAAGCCTGTCTCCGCACGCTGGAACGCGGCGTGCGCAAGGTGCACATTATCGACGGGCGGCTCCGCCACTCGTTGCTGCTGGAAGTCTACACTTCGACCGGTGTCGGCACGGAGATCGTCCAGGACGAATAAAACCAGGCCATCGCGCAACCATCGATAGTGCGCGAACCTGCCCGCGGCGTCGCGTCTCGTAGTGCGTATTCCCCAGGCGACGGGCGGGAGAGCGGGTCGGCAATTCAAGAGCGAGGAAAACACGATGGCGACCCAGGCCGAGAACCTGTCGTCCGCCGAAGTAGTCGGCCTGTTCGATCGCTTCGTTATTCCCAACTACACCCGCTTCCCGGTTTGCCTGGTGCGTGGCGAAGGCTCTTACGTTTGGGATGCCGAGGGCAAGCGCTATCTCGATCTCTTTCCCGGCTGGGGCTGCAATCTGCTGGGCCACTGTCCCGCACCGGTGGTCGAAGCAGTCCGCGAGCAGCTCGGTACGCTGATTCACGTGCCCAACACCTGGTATCTCGAAGCACAGGGACGTTGGGCCCAGATGCTCAGCGAGCGGAGCTTCGGCGGCCAGGCGTTCTTTTGCAATTCGGGCACCGAAGCCAACGAGGCGGCCATCAAGCTCGTTCGTCTGCACACGCCGCCCGAGCGCTACAAAATCATCACCTTTACCGGCGGCTTTCACGGCCGCACACTCGGCTCGACCACGGCCACCGCGCAGCCCAAGTATCACGAAGGGCTGGGACCGCTGGTGGCAGGCTTCGCGTATGCCCCCTACGGCGATCTCGAGGCCGTCCAGCGGCTCATCGATGACGAGACCGCCGGCATCATGGTCGAACCCATTCAGGGCGAGGGCGGCATTCGCATTCCGCCGGAAGGGTTTCTCGCGGGACTGCGGGACTTGGCCGATCGGCACGAACTGCTCTTGGTCTTCGACGAAGTGCAGACCGGCTGTGGCCGGACCGGAAACTGGTTCGCCTATCAACAAGCCGATGTGCAGCCGGACATCATGACGCTGGCCAAAGCCGTTTGCGGAGGTATCGCCGGCGCCGCGCTGCTGACCACCGCCGAAATTGCCCCCAGCCTGCGGCCGGGAATGCACGCTGCCACCTTCGGCGGAAACCCCATCGCCGCGCGGGCAGGAATCGCCGCCATCGAAATGATCGAAAACGAGGGCCTGCTCGAACAGGCCCAGCGCAACGGCGAGCTGTTCGAAGAGCGGCTCTCAGAATTGGCCGACACCTGCGCCATCGTCCGCGAGGTACGCGTTCGCGGGGCGATGGTCGGCATCGATCTGACGATCGACGGAGCGGCCATCGTCGGACAGTGTCTCGAACGCGGGCTGCTGATCAATTGCACGCAGGGTACGACCCTGCGATTGTTACCCGCTTTGAACCTGAGCGAATCCCAACTGAACGAAGGCTGCGACGTGCTGGCCGAAGTGCTCAGCGCGTCGGGCGAATAATCGCCGCCAGGCGCCGGAACCGATTTGGTGGCAGGAGCGCCGTCTGATGCGGCATCTCATCAGTCCAACCGATTTGACCGCTGCGGAGATGGAGCGCATCTTCGCCATCACCACCGATCTGAAGACCAAGTATCAAGCGGGGCTCCGCGAACCGATCTTGCCCGGTCGCGTGATGGCGCTGTTGTTCGAAAAGCCCTCGTTGCGGACGCGCGTCAGCTTCGAGTCCGCCATTGCGAACCTGGGCGGCAACAGCCTGTTTCTCGGCGACGACGTGGGCTGGGGCGCGCGCGAGTCGGTGGCCGATTTCGGTCGCGTCTTAAGCGAATACGTCGACGTGATCGTCGCCCGCACCCGGCAACATCAAACGATTCTCGATCTGGCCAGCTATTCGTCCTGCTCGGTGATCAACGGCTTAACCGATTACGTTCATCCCTGTCAGGCACTGGCCGACCTCTACACGCTCCGCGAACGAGCCGGCCGGCTCCGCGGCCTGAAGCTGGCCTTCGTCGGCGATGGGAACAACATGGCCCGCAGCCTGGCCATTTGCTGCGGACGCATGGGCATGAAGTTCGCTCTGGCTGTCCCAGCAGGCTACGACTTCGAGGAAGACTTCCGCGAAGTCCTCGCCCGACAGGTGCCCGAGCTCGATCTGCAAGTCACCCAAAACCCGCGCGAGGCTGTCGAGGATGCGGCGGCCGTGTACACCGACGTGTGGGCCAGCATGGGACAAGAACAGCAACAGGAGCAGCGCGATCGCGATTTCGCTCCCTTCCAGGTGAACGAAGAGCTACTGGCGGCGGCGCCGAAGGATGCCGTGTTCATGCACTGCCTGCCGGCTCGTCGTGGCTACGAAGTGACCGACCGGGTGATCGACGGTCCGCAAAGCGTCGTCGTGCAGCAGGCCGGCAATCGACTTCACGTGCAGAAAGGCATTCTGGCTTGGATGCTGGGACCGCGCAAGTGACGAGCGCCGCGTTGCATTCACTTGCCAAGTCGCCGCAACTCGCCCTCCATCATGCGTAGCGCCGATCGTCGTACCAATCAGTTGCGTCCCTTCAAACTCAGGCGGCGTTTCACCAAGCCCGCTCCCGGCAGCGTGCTGGTGCGCGCCGGCAAGACGACGGTCCTCTGCACGGCCAGCGTCGATGAAGGTGTACCGCCCTGGAGATCCGATCCGCCGCGCGGCTGGATCACGGCCGAGTACAGCATGTTGCCCGGCAGCACCCAACCCCGCCGCGGCCGCGAGCGGGGACCGCGCGTCGACGGTCGCACGACCGAAATCCAGCGGCTCATCGGCCGCAGTTTGAGGGCCGTGGTCGATCTCGATGCGTTGGGCCCCTACACCATCACCGTCGATTGCGACGTGCTGGAAGCCGACGGCGGCACGCGCACGGCCAGCATCACCGGCGCCTTCGTCGCGCTGGTCGACGCCCTGCGCAGTATTCACGGCAACAACACGTCCAGTCCGCTGCGCGACAGTGTGGCCGCCGTCAGCGTCGGTCTCGTCGATGGCAAAGCGCTGCTCGACTTGGACTACCCCGAAGACGTGGGCGCCGCAGTCGACATGAACGTCGTGATGACCGGCGCGGGGCGGTTCGTCGAAGTGCAGGGAACGGGCGAAGAGGCCACGTTCAGCGACGATCAGCTCGCCGCGCTGCTCAAGCTGGCCCGCCGCGGTATCTCGCAACTCACCCAGTTGCAACGCGCCGCGCTCGGTCGCGACTGGCCACTCGGCGACTGACGCGATACGGTTGTGGCGTCGATCGCTTCAAACCCACCCCGTTCCTTGTGAGTCCAGCCCCGATGCGTTTTCCCACCACCGGCATGCCCCGCGAGGAAGTTCTGCGGCGGCTCGATACGTTTCGCAGCCAGGACAAAGACTGGCGTGGCGGCCGCGTCTACGGCTTCAACTTCGAGCCGGAAGAAGAGGCCGCCGACGTGGCCCGGGCCGCCTTCATGAATTACCTGGGCGAGAACGCCCTGGACCCGACCAGTTTTCCCAGCGTGCACAAGCTGGAGACTTCGATCGTCGCTGCGATGGCCGATCTGTTGCGAGGTGACGAGCAGGTTGTCGGCAACTTCACCAGCGGCGGCACCGAGAGCATTCTGCTGGCCGTCAAAGCGGCCCGAGATCGCGCCCGCGCGCTGCGTCCGGACGTCACGCAGCCTGAACTCGTCGCGCCGCAGACCGTGCACGGTGCCGTTCTCAAGGCGGCGCACTACTTCGGCGTCAAACCGATACTCGTGCCGTGCAGTGGCGAGACGTTTCTGGCAGACCCCGCCCGCCTGCGCGCAGGCATCACCCCCAACACGATCCTGCTATTGGCATCGGCCCCCAGCTACGCGCAGGGCGTCGTCGACCCCATCCCGGAAATCGGCGCGTTGGCGCTCGAACACGATCTGCCGCTGCACATCGATGCCTGCATGGGCGGCGTGCAACTCTCGCTCTTGCGGCGGATGGGCGAGTACGACGGGCCCGACTTCGACTTCTCCGTGCCCGGCGTCACCAGCATCTCGGCCGATCTACACAAGTACGGCTACGCGCCCAAGGGTGCCTCGACGGTTCTTTATCGCTCCAAGGAACTGCGCCGCTACCAGATCTTCGCGTCGGCCACCACAACCAGTTACGCGCTGGTGAACAACGCCATCCAGAGCAGCCGCTCTGCCGGACCGATGGCCGCCGCCTGGGCCGTGCTCAACTTCCTGGGCGAAGAAGGCTACGCGCGAATGATTCGCTCGGTGATGGCGGCCACGCGTGAGCTGATCGACGTGGTCAACGCCACCGGTGAGCTGTACGTGCTCGGCGCACCGCAGATGTCGCTGTTGGCCATTGCCGCGCGGACGATCAACATTTTCGAGCTGGCCGACGAACTGAGCGACCGGGGCTGGTACGTGCAACCGCAATTCTCGACGGACTTCGCCCCCGCCAGCGTGCATCTCACCGTCACGCACAGCACGGCCGCGCGCACGCAGAACTTCGTCGAAGACCTCCG
>CALKYM010000004.1 GCA_938003525.1 uncultured Planctomycetales bacterium
CCCAAGCCCTCACTCCCACCACCGGCTGGTGGTGGGACGCGAAGTAAGGCGGGCGGTTCGCTCTAACTTCCGATCAGACAGTCAGCGAACTCTCACTCAGATCATCCGCGCGCAAATCGACGCAGCGGATTCCCGGGAGTCCCCGCGCAAATAGCGGGAAGCACGCGTCGACGTAGCCGAGACTGGCCACCTCGCCGACCTTCTTGCTCGGCGGCAGCGCCGACTTGAGCAAAACCAACTCGGTGGCACTGCTCATATGTGCGATCCGCGCCGCGATTGAGTCGCTCGTCACGTCCCACGACGCCGGGAGCCTCTCACCCAGGGCCTCCGGTTCTTCACGAGTGAGAACGTCCCACGGATCGATGGCGTAGACCCGACAAGTGGTACTATCCTCGATGACTCTTGCCAGCCGGGCAGCCAAGCGCACGTTCGGCAGCATCGCTGCCAACAGTTGAGCGTGAAGCTGCATGGCGCGCACGCAGAGCCAGTGGGCAGGCACTTCGCCAATGTCATGGAGGCGATCAAGCTGCCGAATCGAATCGACCGATCGCCCACCGCCTGGGACGAGCAACGTGAGCATCTCGGGCTGAGCCTCGATCCACCGCCTCCATCGTTCGCGAAGTTGTGGATGATCCAGAAGACTTCCGCCGATTTTGACGACCCGTGTGTTCATCGTCCCTGCGCTCCCGACTCGGCGCGAAGCTTGGCCAGCGCGTAGGCGGTCGCGGCGCGTGAGGCGCGCGGGCCGATTTGGCGGGCCAATGATACGACGTTGGCGTCCGGCACCGCGATACGCGCGACTTCACGAGCCAGAAACTCTCCCTGACCGGCAACGACGACCGAGCGCGGCGGCGCCGACATCGCCGCGATGACCTCGCGTGCCGCGTCATGAAGTTCATCGCGCTGCGCTCGTGCAATCTCGTTGGCTGCACGTCGCGCATTCTCCAGGGAGAACATCTCCCGATCGGCACAAATGGTGCGCGCGAGCCGGCCGTGGGCAGCATCGATCGTCGCCGGTCGGCCATCGGCGGTGCTTGTCGCTGCTTCCTCCTCAGCCAAATGTCCCAACACAAGGTGAGCATCCCAGCTCGTGGCGAACGTCTCGCCCGCCACGCGGCATGACGACCTTCCCCACGGCAATCGCTTGACGATCGCGGACACGGGCGTGCGCATAACCCCGGTGTAGACCAATTCACCGGTTGCCAGACGCTCGGGATCGTTTGTCCCGCGTGCAGCCGGCTGGCCGTCGACGATGGGAATGATGTCCGTCGTCGTCGAGCCCACATCGATCAGCAGGCCGGGCTCAACACCGATGAAGCGCGCCGCGAAACGAGCCAACGCATGCCAGTTCGCCGCGGCAACGCGCAGCGGCACTTCCAGGGCAATTTGTGGCGTGATCCAATTGCCGTCGACCGAGTAGATCGCCAGCCGCGCCTCGCCGGACGCTTCTATCAGCGCGTTGAGGATGGCGCGGACTCCCTCGGCTTTGGTGCGAAAGCAATCGGCCAGCTCGCCGGTCATCGTGACCGCGATCGCTTCATAGGGCGGCGCGGCGCGCAGTAGTTCTGTGAGCTCGCCGGCCAGATCGTGCGGCCGCCGCCAAAGTTCGAACGGCTGCCAGGTAACGAAGTCGTCACCGTCCGCACATTTCAGATGCGCGCCGCCGATATCCAACCCTAAGACGCCCGTCACTTGCTTCGCCGCCCTGTGCCGTCTACGCGATGAATCTCCCCGCCGGGTGCGAATTCTACCGGCATTGGGTTTGGCAGGTCGATGTCCTCGCCGGCCAACTTCGCCAGACAGGCCGCGGCGAGATTGCAATCCAGCGCAGCGCGGAGCCCGACGTACGAGGTCGTTAGTCGCGGATTGACCTCGATGACAACGTCTCCCGCGCCGGATGGATCATCACCGAGCACGAGATCGACCCCAACAAACCCGCGGGCCGCTGGCAAGGCAGCCATCGCCTGCGAGGCTAGGTCTGTCGCCCGAGCAGTTAGGGCCGGCTCGATCGGCAACGACCCACCGCGATACGTGAAGCGCCCTTCGTCGCTCAGAAACTGTTGGCACGGAGGCAACGCAGTCAAGCACCCCGGCCCGCACAGCAACAAAACGCTGACCGGCAGCCCGGGGCTGAAGACTTCTAGGCGAGCTTCGACTTTCGACGACAATGCGATCGACGAGTCAACACTGGCCACCGATGCCATTCGCTGGGAACCAGCGCCATCACGCGGCTTCAACACGGCAGGGTAGGGGAATCCGACGGGAAGTCGGGAGCCGGCGGTAAGTGCCACGCCCTGCGGCACGGGCACCTCTCGCGCCGCAAGATGCTCGCAGAGCAAGTGTTTGTCGCCGGCCAGCGCGATGAAGTCTTCATCGGGGCCCAGCAACTGGCAACCGTATTGCTGCGCGAGCTGTACCAGGCGCAACAGATGCCTGTCGGTCTCCGGCGCAATCAAGAGCGCGCGATCGGCGGCGCTGGCCAACCGTTCGAATTGCCGCGCATGGTCTGTCGCGTCGCTGACGGTCGTCGTCAGCACGCCGCCTAACGCCACATGCTCGCAGCGCGGGTCGAGCAATGTGGTAACTTCGACTCCCGGCAGGCTGGCAAAGTCGGAAGCGACGGCCTCGAGCATCGCGCGGCCTTCGACGGCCAGAGCCGCGAAGTTTGCTGCGGCCGCATCGTCGCCGAGAGTGCCGCCGCCGGTGATGAACTCGTAGACGAAGATGCGCACGTCAGACGCTCATCGCCTGAGGGTGGTGGGAGTCGCGCGCAGCTAGAAAATGCCGAGTTGATCTTTCGCGTCGTCAGTCATGCGGTCGGGAGACCAGGGCGGGCTCATCACCAGCTTGACTTCGACTTCGCCGGCATCGTCCAACTTGGCGACCGCCTCTTTGGTTTGCGACACGAGCTGCGGACCCGCCGGACAGGCCGGGCTGGTGAGCGTCATCTCGACCGTGACGTTCGATTTGCCGTCGATCTCTTGCACGTCGACGGTATAGACCAGCCCCAGATCAACGATGTTGACGAACAGCTCGGGATCGACAACTTCTTTGAGCGCTTCGCGAACGGTGTCTTCACTGATGGCCATGGCTGCACTCCCTGACAATTTCCTCGGGCGAAGGTCTTCGCGTCGTGAGCGTTGTGGCAACCGTCCGGTGATTCAATCTCGCAGGCGCACGAAGACGTCGCCGCCTTCGGCTTTCACGTCGTGGCATTGGGTGGGCGAGGTGGCCGGCATGCAGAGCGCCTGCCCGTCGCGAACGTCGAAGCGAGCGCCGTGCCGTGGGCAGATGATTTCGTAGCCCTCCAGCTCGCCTTCGGCCAGCGGCCCACCATCGTGGGTGCAGATGTCGTCGATGGCGTAGAACGAACCGCCGATGTGGAGCACCGCCACCAGTTCGTCGTCGACTTCGACGACCATCTTGCCGGGATCTGGAATGTCGGCCACGGCGGCCACACGAACGAATTCAGACATGCCGATTGCTTGCGCTTTAGTGGAATTCACGAATGCGTCGTCCGATCGCCTCACCCAGGGCTTCGCGGACGCTCTCGATCGTGATGCGGTCGAATACTTTTTGGAAGAACCCGGCGACAACCGTGCGCACCGCCTCGTTGCGGGTCAAGCCTCGCGTGCGGCAGTAGAAGATCAGCTCGTCGTCGACGCGGCCCGCCGTGGCACCGTGCGTGCAAATCACGTCGTCGGCCTCGATCTCCAAACCGGGAATCGAATCGGCCCGGGCGCGATCGGAAAGAATCAGATTGTCGTCGCGCTGATAGCCGCTCGTTTTCTGTGCGGCAGGGTCGACCTTGATCATGCCCCGCCAGACCACACGCGAATCGTCCTGCAAAGCGCCCTTGTAGAGGAGATCGCTGGTCGTGTTGGGCACCTGATGGTGCTGATGCGTGTGGTAGTTGATGTGCTGGCGGCCCTCGGTGAACATGACGCCGTTCACCTGCGCTTGGGCATGTTCGCCGGTCAGCGCTACGTGCTGATTGACCTTGGCCAGCTTCGAGCCGAGCGCCCCAATCGTCCACTGCAGCCGCGCGTCACGATCGACCAGGGCCTTTTGGTGGGCGAAGTGCCACACCTGTTGGCCCCAGTTCTGCAGGTTCACGTAGCGGAGCCGGGCTTGGGGACCGACCAGCAGTTCGATGCCGCCCAGGTGCAACCCCGCGCCCGCGTCGCCCGACGTTTCTCCCAAGACGGTCGCCTCGGCGCTCTCTTCGAGAATCACCAGCGTGTGGTGCAGATCGACTCCACCTTCGCCCAGCGAGCTGAGCATGTGGATCGGCTCGTCCATCTCCACTCCGGCGGGCACGTACAACACCGTGCCGCCCGACCAACAGGCAGCGTGCAGCGCGGCAAACTTGTCGTACTCGCGGTCGAAGGCCCGCCACAGGTGAGGCCGCACCAGATCAGCGTGCTCCTTGATGGCCGCATCGAGACTGGTGAGCAGCACGCCGCGATCGCGCCACTTCTGGGAGAGCGACGCTTCCAGCGGATGACTGTTGTGTGCCCAGGTGCGACCGGCAAGCTGAACACCATGCGTCAGCAGTGCATCGGGCTCGGCAGGCGACGGATCACTTTCACCCGGTAGCTCGAAGCGGTTGAGGTGAAAGCGGCGCAGATCGGTCCGTCGCCACTCTTCGTCCGCTGTCGAGGGCAGCGGTAGACTCTCGGCATGTTCCCAGGCGCGACGCCGCTGGTCGAGTGCCCAATCGGGTTCGTCTCGTCCGCGCAGAAAGGCCGCGAACGATTCGCTCGTGAATCCACCCTGCGCCGTCACGCTACTCATCGCGAAGCAATCCTGATGTCGTTTTAACCGTCAACAAGTCGGGGCTTGGCTCATCTTTCGGCCTGAACGTGATGCGCTGCGAGCAAACGGGGCCGCCGATTATGTGCCTGACCCTCTCGTTTTCAAGCGCCGGCCGGAGAAACGCGCGGCTCAGCCGACCGAGCCTTCCATCTGCAGTTCGATCAAGCGGTTCATCTCGACGGCGTATTCCATCGGCAGCTCTTTGACCAGTGGCTCGATGAAGCCGTTGACAATCATCGTCGACGCTTCTGCCTCGGTCAGGCCGCGGCTGGTCAGATAGAAGAGTTGCTCTTCGCCAATCCGCGAAACGCTGGCTTCGTGCCCGATGGTGACGTCCTGCTCGTCGACCTCGATGTAGGGATACGTGTCGCTGCGGCTGCGGTCGTCGAGGATCAGCGCATCGCAGACCACGCTCGATTTCGATTTCACAGCATCCCGCTCGACCTTTACCAGCCCGCGGTAGCTCGACCGGCCACCGTTTTTCGAGATCGACTTTGAGACGATGCGGCTCGATGTGTTCGGAGCCGCGTGAACCACCTTGGCGCCGGCATCCTGATGCTGGCCGGCCGACGCGAAGGCAATCGAGAGAATCTCGCCGCGGGCGCCCGGCTCGACCATGTACACGGCCGGGTATTTCATCGTCAGGCGGCTGCCGAGATTGCCGTCGATCCACTCCATCACGGCGCCTTCGTGGGCCACCGCCCGCTTGGTCACCAGGTTGTAAATGTTATTGGCCCAGTTCTGGATCGTGGTGTAACGACAGCGGGCGTGCTTCTTGACGATGATCTCGACCACGGCCGAATGCAGACTCTCGGTGCTGTACATCGGGGCCGTGCAGCCTTCGACGTAGTGCACCTGCGCTCCCTCGTCGACGACGATCAGCGTCCGCTCGAACTGGCCCATGTTCTCTGCGTTGATGCGGAAGTAGGCCTGCAGCGGGAAATCGACCTTCACGCCAGGTGGCACGTAGATGAAAGAGCCGCCCGACCAGACCGCCGAGTTGAGAGCGGCGAACTTGTTGTCGCTGGGCGGGATGATCGTCCCGATGTGCTCGCGGACCAGGTCGGGGTACTCGCGTATCGCGGTGTCCGTATCCGTGAAGATGACGCCCTGTTTCGAGAGCTCTTCGCGGAGCGAGCCGTAGACGACTTCGCTTTCGTACTGCGCTTTCACGCCCGCGAGAAACTTCTTCTCGGCCTCAGGAATGCCGAGCTTGTCGAAGGTGGTCTTGATCTCCTCGGGCACGTCGTCCCAGCTACGACCCTGCCGGTCCGAGGGTTTGATGTAGTAATAGATATCCTGGAAGTCGAGCCCGATGTCTCCGCCCCACCGCGGCGTCGGCTTGGCTTCGAACATCTCCAGGCTGCGGAGCCGGAAATCGCGCATCCAGTCGGGCTCGGACTTCATCTCCGAGATCTGGTTGACGATCTCGGCATCGAGCCCCTTGCGACTCTTGAAGACGTACTTCTCGTCGTTGCGAAAGTCGTACTTGTTGATTTCGCCGCTGTTAACGTCGAAAGGTTTTCCCTGTACGCCCGTGGCCATTCGTCGGTTTCCTCCAACGGCTCTGCGTCGGTTTGCGGGTTGTTTGCTGAACGGTCCGCTCAGTTTGAGCGGGCTTGTTTCCTGGTAGGCGCTGCCGAAAGCCGGACGTCCGAGTGTCTAGCTGACGAACTGCTCCGCGGCCTCGCGTTCTTCCTGGGCGAGCCGCTCTTCTGCCGCCGCAGCCTCGGGATGGGCGGCGCGAATTCGGTCGTAGCCGCTCTTGTGCAGCTCAGCCGCCAGCTCGGCGCCTCCCGACTCGACGATACGGCCGCCGAGCATCACGTGCGTCACGTCCGGCGGATTGTGTTCCAGCAGCTTGTCGTGGTGGGTGATGATCAGGATGCCCATCTCCCGGCCACCAATCTCTGCGATGCTCTGGCTCGCCAGGCGCACGGCGTCGACGTCCAGTCCGCTATCCGTCTCGTCGAGCACGGCGAACTTGGGCCGCAACATGGCCAACTGCAGGATCTCGGCACGCTTCATCTCGCCGCCGGAGAAGCCGTCGTTGACGTAGCGGCGGGCAAACTCCGGATCCATCCGCAACTGCTCCATTTTGGACCGCAGTTCCTTGCGGAACTCCCGCATCGGCAACAGGTCTTCGCCCTCTTTCCGCTCGGGATTCCGCACGTTGCTCACGGCGTGCCGGAGAAAGTCGGCCATCTTGACGCCGGGAATCGACATCGGCCGCTGAAACGCCATGAACAACCCGGCCCGCGCCCGCTCGTGCGGCTCCATGGCCAAGAGATCTTCGCCATCGAGCGTGATCCGCCCCGACGTGACTTCATAGTTCGGGTGTCCCATGATGGCGAACCCGAGCGTGCTCTTGCCCGAGCCGTTGGGTCCCATCAGGGCGTGCGTTTCGCCCCGGCGCAGCTCGAGGTTCACGCCGCGCAGAATCTCCTTGCCTTCGACGCTGACGTGCAGGTCGTTAATGCTCAGGGTCTCGGACATCGTTCGAATCGAATCCTCCGGCAACATGTGACGAACTGCCCGTCAGCCGTCACGGCGAATTTGCGAAACAGCTCACTCTAGGTCATTCACCGACTTACTTCAAACTCGCAACAGCCCGCTCCATCCAGTCGACACTGCGAAAGATGCACGTCTTCGTCCAACAAGCGGCTCAGCACTTGGCGCTCGACATCACAGATCGTGCGATCGTGCTCGGCCAGTTCAGGATAAGGACAATCGCAGGCCTGCAAGATCGGCAGCTCGGAACCTTCTTGCACGACAAAAGGCACATCGCGCTCCTCGAACAATTGCCGAATGGAGCGCATCTTTTCGGCCGCCGTCGCGCCGTGAATTCGGTTGCCGTACTGGCGCGCCAGGGAACGAGCGACGCGATCGAGCAATCGCTGCCGCAACTTGACGTCGTCTTCGGCCAGAATCTCCTGCCACAACACGCGCGCCAGGTCGGCGAAGTTCGTCCCGGCCTGTCGTCGCGCTTTGTCGGACAGCGCGTAGGTGTGACGCGGCCGACCGCGCCCGGAGCGTTCGATGGACCGCGTGACGAGTTGCTGGCCCATCAAGCGGCCCAGTCGTTGTCGGACGGCGGTCGCGGTGACGCCAGAAGCCTCAGCAATCTCGGCGATGCTCAGCGGCCCGCTGCAGCGCAGCAGCTCCAGCAGGCGGCCGTCCGAGTTCTCGCTGATCGTGCTCACCGTTTTGCTCCTCACGTCGGGCTCACGCAGTTCTTTGGCTGCGGCCCTTCACCAGATGATATGCGTTACCACAATTTTTGCAAGGTAATATGTCAAAATTAAGCCTGCCTGACACCGTTCGCCGTAAGCTGTTGACTTGATTGGCCTTGATGCGATAGAAGATGCCCGTCCGCGAGGCCAATGAGAACCGACGCTATGGATTTTGCACTTCGCGTAACAACGTCCGCTCCTCTGCGCTGGGCACGGAACGTACGTCTCTGGTGCGTACGCACTCCGGCGCGCGAGCGAGGCACCCCGTCGATGACTCCCAATCTCAGGCTGTGCGTGAGTCTCGTGTTGTCCGCGCTGCTGGCCGCCATGCTGGCAGTCGCCGCTTCGGGGCAAGAGCCACCTGCCGGCGACGCTGCGCAGACGCAAAACGTCGCCGCCGCCGATGACGTCCGGACCGCCGAGGGCGCGGCCGACGGTGATGCAGCTCCCGGCGCTGCGGGTGATGCTGACACCACCTGGCAGGACGACATCAACGACTGGTTCGGCGAAAACCTCGTCGACCCTATCGGCAGTGTGCTGATGTACGGCTTCGGCACGGCGGACATTAAATGGATCGGCGTCAATCTGCCCTTCATCGTCATGTGGCTGTTGGCCGGCGCGATCTTTTTCACGCTGCGGATGGTGTTCATCAATATTCGCGGCTTCTGGCACGCGATTCGGCTGACCAAGGGCGACTACGACAAGCCGGGTGACGAAGGCGAAGTCTCGCACTTCCAAGCCTTGGCCTCGGCGCTCTCGGCCACCGTTGGATTGGGCAATATCGCCGGCGTCGCCATCGCTGTTGGAATGGGCGGTCCCGGCGCTATCTTCTGGATGGTCATCGCCGGCCTGTTGGGTATGACGAGCAAGTTCACCGAGTGCTCGCTGGCACAGATGTATCGCAAGGTCGCACCCGACGGCACCGTGTCTGGCGGGCCGATGCACTATCTCCGCGACGGACTCGCGCGGCTCAGCCTGTTCGGCATCAGCTTGGCGCCGCTGGGATTCATCCTCTCAGTGATGTTCGCCATCCTCTGTGTGGGGGCTTCCGTCGGCGGAGGCTGTGCGTTCCAAGTCAATCAGTCCGGCGGGGCGCTGCGATACATCCTCGAGCGCGACACGCTGCAGGAATTGGACAGCCTCGACCAGCAGATCGCCGCCAACGCCTCAGCGGAGGCAGATGTTGAAGCTCTCCGCACTGAGCGGGCCGAGTTGGAAGACAATCGCGCTCAACGCGAATTCCACTTCCGCTGGATCTACGGACTCGTGATGGCCACCTTCGTAGGGCTGGTGATCATCGGCGGTTTCCGCCGAATCGCCGCCACGGCCAGCCGCATCGTCCCGCTGATGTGTGCGCTCTACGTCGCCATGGCCCTGTGGGTGTTGCTGGCCAACTGGACGCAAATCGACGACGCACTCCTCACCATTTTCAATGGCGCGTTTCGGCCCGAGGGCTTTGCGGGCGGGGCATTGGGCGTGATGGTCATCGGCATTCAGCGCGCTGCCTTCTCCAACGAGGCCGGCGTCGGCTCGGCCGCCATCGCGCATGCGGCGGCCAAGACCGATGAACCGATCTCCGAGGGCTTCGTCGCGCTGCTGGAACCCTTCATTGATACCGTTGTGATCTGCACCATGACCGGGCTGGTGATCGTCATCACGGGGGCTTATTCGGACCCCGCGAACGAAGCCATCATCCAGGCGAATCGAGGCGCCGTGCTCACCTCGAATGCCCTGGAATCTGTACAGAACTGGTTTCCATTGGTGCTGGGACTGGCCGTCGTGATGTTCGCCTTCTCGACCATGATCTCCTGGTCGTACTACGGCGAGCGGTGCGTGACGCACTTGCTCGGCCCACGGGCCTCGCTGCCCTTCAAGCTGTTCTTCCTGGTTTGTGTGTTTCTCGGTTCGATCATGACGGCCACCAACGTCCTGGAATTCAGCGATTTGATGCTGCTCTCGATGGCCCTGCCGAACATCCTCGGCCTCGTACTGCTCAGCGGGCAGGTCCGGCGAGCCCTGACCGACTACTGGCGACGCTACCGGTTGGGCGAATTCGAGGTGAACGCGTAACGCGTCGCTCGTGTTCACAACAAGTCGCGCCCGGTAGAATTGAACGAGGTGGGCGTCACACGATTCAATCGCAGATCACGCGGTGAGGGCGGAACATGAGTTGGTTGCCGAAGCAAACGGTCGTCGTTCCGATCGACTTCTCCGATGAATCGCTCGCCGCCGTCGACACGGCGCTCGAACTCGTCGATGACGCGACGCATCTGCACGTCGTACACGCGCTGCCCATCCTTGAACCGGCCGAGCCGGGCGTGATCTGGACGACGATCGACAACAAGAGCCGCGTCCACCATGCCGAGCAGGCCATTCGAGAACGGCTGGACGACGCGAAATACAAGGGCATCACCGTTGCGGTCGAGATTGGCGATGCTGGAAAGGAAATCGCCGCGTATGCCCAGCGTGAGAAGGCCGGCTTGATTGTCCTGCCCTCGCATGGTCGCACCGGTATACAGCGGTTGCTGATCGGCTCGGTCGCCGAACGCGTCGTGCGGCTCGCCCATTGTCCGGTGCTGGTGCTGCGATCGTAGGCTCGACGAAGTCGCCGAAGCCGCTTGAAACGGCGGAGCTCAGTTTCTTGAGCGCGCCTCCGCCTCATCGGCGGTCAGTCTCGCGACGCGGGGGAAGTACCGCGCGACGACTTGATGGAACTCGGCCGGCGTCGTTACGCGGGCGACATGCGTGCGGAACTCCCGGGCACCGCGCCGGCCCTGCGCGTAGCAGCAGGCGTATTTCCGCATGAGCACCGTTCCCTTGTCGGCGCCGAATCGCCGGCAGACCAGGCGGTAGTGGTGTTCGAGTAGTTGGCGTTCCTCTTCCGGCGTCGGGTCCGAAGGCATCGGTTCGCCACGGAGCAATGCGGCCACCTGCTTGAACAGCCACGGCTTGCCCAGCGCCGCACGGGCGACCATCACGCCATCGACCGGATACTGGGTCAAACGTTCGACGACTTTCACCGGGTCGTCGAGGTCGCCATTGCCGACCAGCGGGATCGTGCGGAGATGCTCATTCACCGCCGCGATCTGATCCCAATCGGCCGAACCTCGAAAGTAGTCCTGGGCCGTACGTCCGTGCACGGTGAGTGCCGCGCCGCCGGCGGCTTCGACGGCCGTGGCGACTTCGGCGGACGTGATGTTGTCTGGCGTACAGCCCAGTCGGATCTTGGCGGTGACCGGCGTCGGCGCGCAGGCCTGCACGACGCGCTCGACAATCTGCCCGACACGGTCGGGAAACTTGAGCAGGTACGATCCGCTGTGCGCCTTCTCGGTGACCTGCTTCACCGGGCAACCGAAATTGATGTCGACGACGCTGACGCCGAACTCCTGCGCGAGTCGCGCCCCCACCTCCGCCAGCGTCGCCGGATCGTTGTCCCAGATTTGCACGGCCAGCGGCCGCGCCTCGTCGTGCACGCCCCACAATCGGTCCGGAAACCCTTCGCCGCGAGCTTCAATCTCCAGAAACCCCTTGGCGTTGACCATCTCCGTGGCCTGCAAGCCGACGCCGCCGAACTCGCGGACAACCTGCCGAAAGGCGTAGTTCGTGAATCCCGCCATCGGTGCCTGCAGCACGGGCGGGTCGATCACGAGACCGCCGATTCGCAGTGGAGCGATCTGCGTGCGGCGCGCCACAGACCGCGGCGCGCTATCGCCGTCGAGATGCGAGTTCTTAGCGGTAGCCGTGCGCAACATGGTGCTCTTGCCGATCGGTGGCGGTTCACTACGTGGTGGTCGGGCCCTCGTATTGAACCCCTGGCGCTACGATGCGCCAAGTTCCGCTTCGGGCGCGGGCGTGTTGCCTTTCGGCGCTTTTGCCGCACGCCCGCCGACCACACTACAATCGCTGCTGCCATGCCCGAAACGCAACTCGTTGAGACCAACGTCCACGAACAGGTGGCCACGCTGCGGTTGAATCGCCCGGAGGCCGGCAACGCGCTGTCGGCGGCGCTCGTCACGCAGCTCCATGGAGAACTCGACGCGGTCGATGGTCGCGACGACGTGCGGGCCATCATCCTTTGCGGGGCAGGGCGGGGATTCTCGGCGGGCGCCGACGTCAACGAGTTGGCGCAAGCTCCCGTCGAAATGCTGGCCGAGGGCGAAAGCACGTTGATCCAAGTCGCGCAGCGGCTGGCCGCGGCGAGGTGTCCCGTCATCGCCGCGGTCCACGGTTATGCCGTCGGGGGCGGCTTTCTGCTGGCGCTCTATTGCGACTTTCGCATGGCTGCCACCGAAACGCGGATCGGATTTCCCAAGTTGTCACGCGCCTGGCTTCCTGCTTGCGGACTGGCGCGGCTGGCCGAACTGATGGGCCCCCTGCGGGCGCAACAATTCGTGCTGCTGCCCGGCCCCATCGGCGCCGACGAAGCCCTGAAGCGAGGTTTGGTCGACCGCGTTGTCGAACCCGATGACTTACCGCTTGAAGCCATGGCGCTCGCACGGCAGTTGGCTCAGTCGAGTCCGCGGCTGGTTGAGGAGACGCGGCGATTCTTCGCTGCCTGGCGTGGCCGCGACTACGATCACTGGGATCAATTGGCCGTCACCGGATTCGCGCGCGCGTTTGCCGGCGCCGAGGCGCGGCAGGCACTCGAAGGACTGCGCCAGAGTCTGGACCGCACCCGCCAGGGAGAATCGCGATGAAGGAAACGTTGCAGCCGGGCATCAGCGGAGAGGTCCGCGAGCGGGTTGTCTCCAAACACCTGGTTAGCGCGCGCGATCCGCAGTTGATGCCGGTGCTCGCCACGCCCTGGATGCTCGGGTTCATGGAACATGCGGCGTTCGACGCCATACAGCCGCACCTCGATGACAACGAGCAATCGGTCGGCGTCGGCTTCAACTTCGAGCACTTGGCGGCCACTCCCGCCGGAGCGACGGTGACGGCCAAAGCCACCGTGCTCTCGATCGACCGCCGCAAAGTCACCTTCGAGATCGAAGCCCGCGACGAGCACCAGGTCATCGGCCGCGGCACCCACGTCCGCGCCGTGGTCGACATCGAGCGATTCAAGAGACGCCTGCGACGTACCGAGTAACGACTTGCGCGCAGTGCAACGTCGCCAGCCTTACGTCCGCGGCACCAGAGCGGCGACGTAGCGATCCAGCGGTGTGCTCGGCGGCGCGACGAGTTGGACGTACCGACCGATCGCCACATTGTATTGATAGACGCCGTCGGCGAAGGCGATCGCCGACTCAACGTGACGTGCCGCCGTTTGCGCGACCTCGACCGGATCAGCCTGCCCGTTCGCGCTCGACCTGACAGCCTCGCGGCGCCAACCACCGTTCACCGCGGCCGTAGCCTGATCCGCCACCGCCGTCTGCCAGGCCGGAATCACGTCCAGCAGGTGGTGGAACTCTCGGCGCTGTTGCGTGGCAGGCGCCTGGCGCTCGGCGCGCAAGGCATATCCGCCGGCATGAGGTGCCGTCGCAACGAGCGGCAGTCCTGCCGTGCCCGCTCCGCCCAAGCGTTTCCCCAACTTGGCCCGCGCCCCGGCCAACTCACGCCGCGCAGCGAGCAGATCGGCCTCGGCTTGGTCGCCCAGCGTTTGTATCCGCCGCGCCACATCGGCATGAACTGCGCCGGTCCCATCAGCGACGGCGCGCAAGTTGGCAAGGTGCTCGCCGAGAACCTGGCAGCGGAACGCGTGCCGCCAGACGTTCCAGTAGTCCGCCACCGCCGCCTCGCGCTGCCCCGGAGGAACGACGGACAGCAGTCTTTCGAGGGTCAGGGACTGTGTGACGGGAGTGTCTGCGGACGCCGTTCGCGTGCCGATTTCAGCGGCGTGGTTCTCGGCCCAGGTCGCCAGCCGCTGGGCGCGCTTGCGCGGCTCGAGCGTCGCCAAGTCGCGATACTGTCTCCGCAGCGCGCTGTTCGCATTGCTTCCCGCCGGACTCAACCCACCGGGCGACTCGCCCACCGCCCGCACCGGCACGCGCAAAGTCGTCGATTCGGCCGCTGCATCTGCAGACTCAGGCGGAACGGCCGAACTCTCGCCGGGACTCTCCGCGGCGCCGTCAGGCGCCACGGGCTCCGTCTCTATGTCGAGTGCCGCCGGATCGGGCGCGGCGGCAGGTGCTTGCTCAGGCGTGAGCGGCGCTGCATCCAGTGGTTGAATTTCCAGCGGCGGTACTTCAATCACATCGTTGAGAATGGATGAATCGGGGGGCGGGACATCATCAACGCGGCCCGACGCGGGCGACTGCAAGTCCGCGTCGCCCTCGGCAGCCTGCCATCCCTCGCGGGGCGGCGCCGCCGGCGTCGGTTCTCCGAAACGACGCTCGATGCCGCCGGCAGGCACGACGCCCGATTGGGCTGGCGGCGTGCTGACCACGGGCGGCTGCGTCGCGCCCGGCGGCAAGGTGTTGGGCGGAACGACCACCGCCGTCGGTAAACCAACCGCCGGAGTCACCGCCGCCGCGCCGAAACCTTGATCGGCCAGCCCACGTGGTTCTAGCACCAGCATCGCCGCCAGGTTGGCGGGCTGCGCGGCCGGAGAGGCAACCGACAAGGCGTACTCCGCGATGTCATCGTTATAGACCAGCACCGCGCGCACGAAGTGTGTCCGTTGAGCAGCCAATTCGCGCAACTGCTCGAGCAAAGCCGCACGGGTCGACTGCCCACTCACATAGCGCTGTTCGACGGCCCGCAAGCCAGCCTCGGCCGTCGCCACACAGTCCGCCCGCAAAGCGATCTCCTGACGGGCCAGCGGCAGACTCAAGTCGATCCGCGCCAGCTCGCGCGCCGCCCCGGCGGGAAAGAGCTGCGCGAAATAAGTGCGGTACGAGCCGACGTGCGGGTGATCGAGCGGTAGCGGCAGCGCCGAACCGGGGAGCGAATCGAGCCAGCGGGCCAGCTCGTGCTGCGCTTCGAGCACGTCCACGTGCGCTGCGCTTCCGGCAGCTTGGGCGTCGGCAATGCGGAGCGGATCTGGATCTTCGCCACCGGTCGGCCCGGACGACTCGCCTGAAGCCGGCTCGAATCCTTCGAGCTGCATCAAGTACGACGTTTCATCCTGCCGAAAGTGATACACCGCCACCGCCGCCGCAAGCTGCCAATAGGCACGAGCAACTTGCAGTTGTCGAGCCCGGTCGGAGCCACAGCGGGCCAACGCGTCGACCAGCGACAGCGGGCTCCCCACCAGTCGAGCCTCTCCCGGCGGCGTCAGCGACCGCCCGACCAATTGTCGCGCGGCCAACGCAGCATCGTTCTGCTGGCTGTCATTCTGTTGAACCTCGACCAGCGGATCGGCAGTGGGGGGCTGGATTGACGGCGGCGCGTTCGCTGCGGGAACATCGAGTGCAGCGGGCGGAGAAACTTGGGCCGCTAACAGCAGGCCGGCGAGCAAACCAGTGGGAGCCATCCGGGCACCTCGCTAACATCCGTGTACGTTCGCCGTAGAACATCCATCAACTGTAACAGCGTCGCCCTCCCGACTGAGCTCGTCAAGACCAAACGCTATCGCGCGCCTTTGGCCAGCGTGCTGGCAGAACGCCGCCCGGTTCGCGGCGCCCGGCGGGCGGGGTAGAATCGCGGGACGCGTGCAGCGCCCGGCCCGCGCAACCCCTCAGCGTGTACGATCGCGCCATGAAGCGGATTCGCAACTTCATCACACTGCTGGTGCTTGTGCTCTCCACAACCGCCACGGCGGCTGCCGTGGTTGTGGTGTTGCGGACGCCGTTGCCGGTTCGCTCATTCCGCACGCATGCGGACACGGTCGAGTGGCTGGTCACCGAGGATTTTCCGACGGCCCAGCCGCATATGCAGCGACAGATCGTCCGCCGCTTCGAGCAGGATTTCATGCGCAACGTCGACTGGGCCGATACGTTCCAGTCCCTCTCCGACGCCCAGCGCGAACGGTTCACGAGCAACTTCGCCGAGCTGATGCGGTTCTGGTTCATGGAGAAGGTGAACGCCTTCGCCAAGCTGGAAGATGAAGAGCAACAGCGCGACTTCCTCCGCAATGAGTTCGTCAAGATCGCGAGCTGGCAGGTTCCCACCGACCCCGGCGCCAGCCAGATGGATCCCTTGACCAACATCTTTCAAGCGGCCGGATTCAGCGAGGCGTTGGGCGGGCCGGCTCCGATGTTCTTGGGTCAAACCAAGCTTGTTGAACACATCACGCGGTGGCTCAACGAAGCCACGCCTGAAGAACACCAGCGTATCGGGGAATTCATCGTAGAAGTTGAGAACTACGTGATGGAGATGTTCTCGGGTGAGCGGGACGACGAGCGGCGCGACCGCCGCCGCAACCGACGCAATCGCCGCGGCATGCCGCCAGAGGACGAAGACTAGTGGAGCGTCTGCCCGATTCAGTCGGGCGACGCGTAACGGTCGCCAAAGACGCAAGTGCTTTGGCGCAGACAACAAGGGGTGCTCCGCCGGTCAGCTCGCACCCGACAATCACCTGTTGACGGAGCACTAGATGCCAGACGCTACACGCCATCGCGAAGCAGTCTTGCTGCTGGCCATCACGACCGGACTGCTCACCTGCACGCAGTCGTCCTACGCGCTGGGTGAGGACGCCGACAAAGAGCCGCATCGCCCGGCGGAAGTTCTGCAACTCTTCAACGGGCGTGACTTGGCAGGACTTTACACCTGGATGCCCGAAACGAAGTACGACGATCCGCACAACGTCTTCAGCGTGCGCGACGGCGTTCTACAGATCTCCGGCGAAGCCTACGGCTACCTGTGCACCAAGCAGGCCTACCGCGACTACCATCTGGTACTCGAGTTCCGCTGGGGCCAGCGAACATGGGAGCCCCGCAAAACGCGCTCCCGCGACTCCGGCATCATGTTTCACGG
>CALKYM010000005.1 GCA_938003525.1 uncultured Planctomycetales bacterium
CCCGCAGCGGGCCATTTGCACTTCGCCAATTCCGCCACTAACCTGACTCCCGCTATTTCAGCAACAAACCAGCGGGGAACTACTATGGCGCAGGCGCCCTTTCGTTGTTACCTGGTGACGCGTGACGAACAGAAAAAAGTCCAGCGGGCGATCACCGAGCAGCCGCTCGACGCGCTTCCCGAGGGCGACGTGCTGATTCGCGTGGCGTACTCGTCGCTCAACTACAAAGATGGGCTCGGCGCGACCGGGCATCCCGGCGTGGCCCGCAACTTCCCGCACGTGCCGGGCATCGATGCGGCGGGCACCGTCGAGCAGAGCGACGATCCGCGTCACAAACCGGGCGATCCGGTACTCGTCACCGGCTTCGATCAAGGGGCCGGACGCTGGGGCGGATACTCCCAATATGTCCGGGCTCCCGCTGATTGGGTCGTGCCGCTGCCGGCAGGCTTGTCGCTGCGGGACAGCATGCTCTTCGGCACGGCCGGACTCACCGCCGCGATGTCGGTCGAAGCGCTGCGGCACCACGACGTGCTGCCCGAAAGTGGGCCGGTATTGGTAACCGGCGCCAGCGGAGGCGTGGGCTGCATCGCGGTCGCGATCCTCGCGCACCTGGGCTACGAGGTCGTGGCGGCCAGCGGCAAAGCCGATGCGGAGAGCTGGCTCCGGGAGCTGGGCGCCAGGGAAATCGTGGGTCGCGATGCGGTCCGCGACGACAGCGGCCGTCCGCTTTTATCCTCGCGCTGGGCCGGCGCGGTCGATACGGTCGGCGGGGACATACTCGCCACGGTGCTCCGCACGACGAACACCGGCGGTTGTGTGACGGCCTGCGGCATGGTGGCCGGCAACGATCTGAACGTGAGCGTGTTTCCCTTCATCCTGCGCGGCGTCTCGCTTATCGGGATCGATTCAGCCACTTATTCACTTGAGCGGCGCACGGCCCTTTGGAACCAAATGGCCGGCGACTGGCGACCCCAGGATCTCGAAAAGGTTCACACGGCCACCGTTCCGCTGGACGGTCTCGACGAACAGATCGAAAAGATCCTCGCCGGCGGCATTCGAGGCCGCGTCGTCGTCGAAATCGGCGACGCATAGCGCGCGCCGCGAGACAGATCCTAGTCGTAGCCCAGTTCGGCTAAGTCCTCTTCGCTCATGCCGAAGTGGTGGCCGATCTCGTGCAGCACCGTGATGCGTATCTGCCGCCGCAGTTCGTCGTCGCCGCGAGCGGTCGCCTGGGCGAGCGAGAGAATGCCCGCCCGAAAGATCGAAATCGTCTCGGGCATGGTCGCGTCAGACATGACGCTCCGCTGGCTGAGCGGAATGCCGCTATACAGTCCGCAAAGATCGTGCGGATCGTCGACGCCCACCTCGTCGAGCATCCAGCGGGGCGGATAGTCGTCGACGACCAGTGGCACCGTCTCCAGCAGCTCATGAATCTCGTCCGGCAATTCGGCCAGCACGGACTCGAGCAGCGTGTCGAAGCGTTTTCGTTGGCGCGACGTCAGCATGGGCGAGCGACGGTGGAAAGGGCACGCAACCTTACCGCGCGGCCCGAGCCCGGTGAAGGACGACGTTGCGCGGCTAAGGATGTCGGCTAAGGTGTCGCCGCGATGGGCTCGGCGATGCCCGCCACGCTGTAGTCGCGCAAGGCTTCGATGAGATTCGGCACCGCCGCGGACGCGCCTGGTCCAATCTGCCCCAGGGCCCGCGCCGCTCCGATTCGTACTTCCGTGCTATCGTCGCGCAGGGCTTGGACCAACAGCGGTACGGCCGGCGCAGCGTCAGGCCCAATTCGGGCCAGTGCAATCGTGGCCTGCAGCCGGACTTCGGAATCGGGATCGCGCAGCGCCACGGTCAGCGGCTCAACAGCCGCGGCTCCGATGCGGCCCAAGGCCTGCGCGGCTGCTTCGTTGACTCGCAAGCCTTCGAGCGTCGGGCTCAGCACGCTGACCGATGCCGAAGGCAACACGGGTCTCAGCACACGTTGTTCTTCGCGCTGCTGTGCGGCGTCGAGCTCTTCCTGGGTCGGGAGCCGTGGAGTGGTTGTCGAATCTGCAGACGACGTTGAGTTGCTGTCGTCCGATGAAGCGACCGGAGCGCGCGGGCCGAAGTTGCAGCCCGTGCTGCTCGCTATGAACAACGCGGCCAATGCACACGAGGATAGGCGTAAGCGTGACGGGTCAAGCAGGGCGTTCATCCCACTACCAAAAGGGGCTCGCTGAAAGGGGCCTGGAAACGCTCGACCTCCAGAATGCTCGACCCGACGGAGCGTGTCTATCACACGCGGGTCCGGCACATGACGGCAGCCTCGGCATCCCATTTTGAGACGCGCGTCTCACCACGGCGACAGTGCGAGGTTGGCGTGCCTCACGCTGCACGAGGCCTCGGTCGACGGCGTCGTCTGCAAGGCATTATCTTTAAATGACTTATGAATCAGAACGCATTCCAGGACAGGCTTCAGGCACGGCCGGCATAACGCTTGCGTTTTGTTCGGTCGTCGGCAGCCGGGTGACTTACCAGCGAACGCACATGGCTGCCTTCGGCCCATGCTCCCCGGAGGTTTTGCACCATGTCTCCCAACCTGTTCCTGATCGTCTCCGGCATGACCATGCTCTCGATGTTGGCCCTCTACTTTGCCGTGAGCCCCGGCACCAGCCGCCGCCGCGCAGACGATGATCTCCGCACGGCCGGCATCTATGGCTACCGCGTCGACTGACTTATGCGCCGGTTGTTCGTGCGCGCGATTCGCAAAAAGAATCAGCGCCTACTCACCGCCGGCTTCGACTTGCGCGAGTTGTGCTCCCTCTTGAATGCAGAACAGGGAGTTGGCCGTGCGAATCAGCAGCCGGTCGCCGACCATCGCGGGCGACGCGAGGCTCATCACATCTTCGCCGAGCTCGTTGGTGGCGACGATTTCGAACTCGGGTCCGGCCTTGAGCACGAACGTGCGGCCCGATTCGCTCAGACAAAAGACGTGCTCGCCATAGCCCCAGGGCGACGCAGTGAATTGGCGGTCGGGCATCCGTTTCTTCTCGTACATCACTTCGCCGGTGTGGGCGTCGTAGCAGGCCATGATGCCCTGGTCTTTGCAAACATAGACGTAGTCGCCGAACACCAGCGGGCTCGTGTTGTACGGCGCGGCTTGCGCTTGTGCCCAGGCGACGTGCTCATTGGCGTCCTGTTCTTCATCAAGTGAGATATCGCCGCTGGCGCCGGGGCGGATGGCGTAGACCGGACGATTGCGGTCCATCAGGTAGCCGGAACCGACGTAAACCAGCCCGTGCGCCGTCGAGGGCGTGCAAATCGTCGTTCCCGATCCGCCCCCGATTTCCCACAGCAGTTCACCTTCGAGATCGTACGAGCGAAAGCGATTCGTACCGGGCGCGACGATTTCCGTGCGCAGTTCGTTGTTCCACACCAGCGGTGTCGACCACGTGCTCTGCTCATCGCGGGGCACGCGCCAGATCTCATCGCCCGTGCGGGCATCGAGCGCGAGCAGGTACGACTCTTCCTCATTGTCGTTGCACAAATAGACGCGGCCTTCGTGCACCACCGGCGACGCGCCGGTTCCCCAGCCGAGGCGAGTCTTGTAAGGACCAAGCTCTACCTGCCACAGGGGTTCGCCCGAGACCGAGAGGCAGAAGAGGCCCACGTTTCCAAAGTAGGCGTACACGCGCTCACCGTCGGTCGCCGGTGTGGCCGAGGCATAGCTGTTCTTGATGTGCCGGGTGAACGAGGGCTTGCCACGATGAACGGTTTGTTCCCAGAGGAGTTCGCCAGTTTCGAGATCGTAGCTATAGACGTTCCAGATATGCTCGGCGTCAGAAGGCTGCTTCTGCTCGCCACCCAGGTACAGCCCCTTGCGCGGCTCGGGCGAGATGCCGGTGTCGATGACCGCGGTCAGAAAGACCTGGTTGCCCCACACGATGGGCGACGACCAGCCAAGTCCCGAGACGTCGGTTCGCCAGGCTACGTTCTTCGTATCGCTCCACGTGGCCGGGAGCCCCTCATGGTCGGCGACTCCGCTCGATTGCGGACCGCGGAATTGCGGCCAGTTGGCTTCCTCCGCGATGCCGCGCTCAATGGCGGCGTGCAGCAGCAGAATTGCGCACAGGGTGCGAGTCATGATCGTTGCTCCGAGAGTGAAAGTCGCGCCTCTTGCTCCATGGAAGCCGAAGTCCGGCGTCGAATCGACAGGGCAGTGGATCGTAGGTCCGTGCCGGCGGAGGGTCAAGCAAACGCGATACTGCGCAGATCGAGCTACCGTCAAGCCGCGGGGGGTTCGACGGTCTCGCTCGCTACGGCCGGAGCGTTTTCCGTGTGATGTGCTTCGGAGGGGCCGGTTGCGTCGGTGACGGGGACTTGTTCTTTGCCGCGGACGAAACATGCCAGCAACGCGGGCAGGATCAACAGATCGCCAACCAGCGCCGCGATGATGGCCGCCGTGCCCAACTCGGCGAACAGCCGGCTGGGCGGCATCTCGCTGAGCCACACGCTGCCGAAACCGACAACGAGTACGACCGTGGTGGTCATCAGCGCCGAGCCCACTGCCACAAACGTACGGCGGATGGCGGCCGCGACGACGCCGTCGACGGGCAACTCGCGCTGGAAGCGGTTGATGAAGTGAATCGTGTCGTCGACCGCAACCCCCAGGCAAATGCTGAACACGATCACGCTGGTCAATTGCAGCGGCCGGCCCGTGATCACCAGCCAGGCCGCGGTGGCGACCATTGGGAAGACGTTCGGCAGCAGGCTGAGCAGGCCGAGGCGGAGCGAGCGGAACACGATGGACATCGTGACGAAGATCACGATCGTCGCCAGCCCCAAACTATTGGCCAGATCGACGATCATCTGGTCGATGCTGCGGCTGGCCACCACCACCGTGCCCGTCAATCGTAACTGCACACCCTGGTGTTGCTCCTCGATCTTCAGCAGTTCGCCCTCGATCTTCCGAAACATCGGTTCGTGCGCGCGCGTGCCTTCGTCTTTGACATGCGCGGTGACGACGCCGCGACGATGGTCGAAGTGCACGAAGCGGCGGACGAGATCGGGCGGCGCGAGGTTCAACAGGGGAATCCGCGCAGCCAGATCGTCCGATGGATCGGGAAGCGCTTGCAGGAGATTTAGGATCGAGAGCGGATGGTTGGTTCCCGGCGTGTCGGCCAGCAGTTGTTGCACGTCGGCCATCGCCCCCTGCACTTCATCCGCGCCCAGCGAGAGTTCTTCGTCCCAATCGACCAGGACATAGATCATCAGCGCCCCGCCGAATGCGGCGTCGCAGTGCTGTAGCGCCTGCACCGATTCGTTGGTGCCGGGAATGCTCTCGGTGAGATGGTTGTCGGGTTTGAGCTGCAGCGCAGTGATCGTGATCAGCACCGTCAGCGCCAATCCACCCGCGGCCACTAACCGGCGGTGGTCGAGAAGGGCTTCGACGATGGACTGTCCAAGTCGGTGCAAAACGGACGAACGGGCTGCCGGGTTGACGTTTTGATGTCCGGCGGACCCGCGTGCCACATGGTGACCCAGCCGCGTGCTCGCCAGCAGCGGCACCAGCGTCATCGTCGACAAGAACGCCAGCGCGGCGCCCATGGCGGCGGTGAGCCCGAGCTTTTGGATGACTTCGGCCCCGGCCACCATCAACGAACCAAATCCGACGGCCGTCGTGAAAGACGTCAGCGCGCAGGCGATGCCCAAGTGTTCGATGGCCGACATGGCCGCTTCCAACGGTGTCAGTCCGCGTGCAACGGAGCGGCGGATGTCGTACATCAGGTGCACGGAGTCGGTGAAGCCGACGATCATCACCAGCATCGGTAAGATCGTGTTGATGACGTTGAAGGGAATGCCCAGCAAACCCAGCAGACCCACGGTCCACACCGCGGCGAGCACCGGCGGAATCGAGACGATCAGCACGGGGCTGATACGGCGGAAGATGACGGTGGCCATCACGAAGGACAGCGCCGCCCCCACGATCATGAACAACTGGCTGTCGCGCCGAATGGCGCTGAAAATCTCGTAGCGAATCGGCGGCACGCCGGTCAGTCGCACGCGGGCCCAATCCTCCTGCGGGGCGGTCCGCGCGATTAGCTCATGAATATCCTCGACGACGGGCTGCACTTCGCTGATCGCCAGCGACTCGCCAGCCAGCCGGGCGATGACCAGCGCCGTCTGGCCATCGGGTGAGAGGAGCTGTCCGCCGATCAACGGATGCGCTAGCGCTCGGACTCGGGCGTTGTCGAACGCTTCGGCGTCAGCATCGGCCGGCGGTAACAACGAACGCGGGCCGCCGGCGTCGCTGAACACCACGACGTCGTCCAAACTGCGAACTTGCTGGATACCGTCGAGCTGGCGCAGCTCGGCGATCAGTTCTCGCAGCAGCGTCACGCCCCGGGGCGAAAAGAGCTGCTCACTTTCGACGACGACCAGACAGTCGTTGTCGTCGGACCCGAAATCGGCGAAGACCTGGTCCTCGAGGAGCGCGAACTCGTCTTGCGAACTGCGAAAGATGTTCATCGGGCGGTCGTCGAAACCAACCCGGGTGAGACCGAAGATGGCCAGCGCAGTGAATACGAGCGCTGCGCCGGCCAACGGGGCGCGACTTCGCGCAAACCACTCGGCCAGGCGGTTCATTCGCACGTGCGCAACCCTCGATCGTCGACCGCTGACGCGGGGTGTCCTCGTCCCCCGAAAGAGAAGCGAGGGATTCTATCAGGCTCGCAGAATCAAGCCTAGCGAGGCAGACCGTCGCAGCCGGTGGCACCCGGGTATCGTCTCACTTCAGATCCGTTGTGTGGCGATCGTGCGTTGGGCGGCGCGGGCGAGGATCTTGGTGGCTTCGATGAAGAAGGCGAATCGCTCGTCGGTGGTGTGCCCGTGATGGTAGCGATAGTAGATCTGTTGCGCAACGACGGCCGTCTTGAATAGGGCGAACGCTTGGTAGAAGACCATTTGCGAGGTGTCGCGGCCGGTTTGTTCTGTGTACCGCGCCACGAGGTCTTGGCGGGTGGGGGCGCCCGGGATTGTCGTCGGCCCCCAGCGAATCAACTGCATTTCGTCGGGATCGTCCGCGTCAATCCAGTAGCTGATCGCCGTGCCCAGATCCATCAGCGGATCGCCCAGCGTCGACATCTCCCAGTCGAGCACGCCGACCACCCGGGTAAGATCGTCCGGGTCGAGCACGACGTTGTCATACTTGTAGTCGTTGTGGATCAACGCGGCACCCGATTCAGCCGGCATGTTATCGGTGAGCCACTTGGAGACCGGCTCGATTTCAGGAATCTCGTCGGTCTGCGAACCGTAGTAGCGTTTGATCCAGCCAGTGACCTGCCGCTCGACATAGCCTTTGGGTCTGCCAAGCTCGCCCAGCCCGATCGCTTCGTAGTCCAGACCATGCAACGTGGCGAGATTGTCGATGAAGGCCATGCCCATCCGGGCGGCCAGGTCTGCGTCGATCTGCAATCCTTCTGGCAAATCGCGTCGCAGGATGATGCCGCGGATGCGGCGCATGACATAAAACGGTGCGCCGAGCACGCCGGTGTCTTCGCAGTAGGCGAGTGGCTCCGGTGCCGGCGGGTAGACCTTGCAGAGTTTCGAGAGCACGCGGTATTCGCGGCCCATATCGTGCGCCGTTTTCACCTCAGTGCCGAATGGCGGACGCCGCAACACGAACTCTTCGTCGCCGATGTGCACTGAGTATGTCAGATTCGAATGCCCCGCCGGGAATTGCTCGACGACTACCGGTCCTTCGGCCGAGGGAATGTGCTCACGCAGGTAGGCCTCGAGCTTGGCGGCATCGAGCTCTTCGCCGCTACGCACCGGACGCGTGCTGTCGAGAAACTCACTCACGTCGCACTCACCTTAAGATGTTGAAAGACGCTCATCGAGCCGCCCGATTCACGACCCGGCCCCGATGCCATACTTGCGCAAGATCCGCTTGGCCACCACCATTTTGTGGACCTCATCCGGCCCATCGTAAATCCGCGCGCCCCGCTCGTGACGCAGGAACGTGGCCAGCGGCGTGTCGTCGGTGATGCCCAGCGCGCCGTGAACTTGAATGGCGCGATCGATCACGCGCAACAAGATGTCGGCCACGAAAAACTTGATGCACGAAATCTCTTCGCGGGCTTCGTACAGGCCCTCGTGGTCGATCTTCCAGGCCGCCTGGAGCACCATCAGTCGCGCGGCGTTGATCTCCGCGCGACTTTCGGCGATCCATGCCTGCACGATCTGCCTTGTCCCCAGCGGCTTGTCGGGTGCGAGTTCGCGCTCGGCCGCGCGGCGGCACATCAGGTCGAACGAGCGTTCGCAGATTCCGATCCACCGCATGCAGTGGTGAATCCGACCCGGCCCCAGTCGCTGCTGCGCGATGAGAAACCCGGCGCCCTCGGGCCCAAGAAGGTTCGCTTGTGGCACGCGGCAATCTTCGTAGACGACTTCCGCGTGGCTGTCATAGTCGTCGCCCGCGTGGCCCATGATGGACACGTTGCGCACGTGACGAAAGCCCGGCGTGTCGAGCGGCACGATGATCTGGCTGGCTTGCGAGTGTCGATCGGCCTCCGGATTGGTGACGGCCATCACGATGGCGAACCGCGCGCCGGCTGCCGAAGAAGTGAACCACTTGCGGCCGTTAATCACATAGTCGTCGCCGTCTTTCGTGGCCGTGGTGTCCATCCAGGTGGGATTCGATCCCGGGCGGTCGGGCTCGGTCATCGAAAAGCAACTGCGAATCTCGCCGGCCAAGAGCGGTTCGAGCCACTGCTTCTTTTGCTCATCGGTGCCGTGCTCGATGAGAATCTCCATGTTGCCGGCATCGGGCGCCTGGCAGTTGAAGCAATAGTGCCCCAGCGTGCTTTGGCCCAGCACTTCGCTGACCATGCCGTGCTCGACCAGCGAGAGGCCCAAGCCGCCGTACTCTTTGGAGATCTGCGGCAGCCACAGGCCGGCTTCGTGCACTTTGCGCCGCACGGTTTGCAACGTCGGCAGCGATGCGCGAAAGCCCGCCGCGGCCACGTCCTTTTCCAGGGGCAGCACCTCGTTCTGCATCATCTCGCGAAAGCGAGCGAGCAGTTCGGCAGTTTCCGGGGCCGTGGAGAAGTCCATCGTGCGTTGTGTCCTGCGTTACGATCGCCGGTGCAATCTCGGCAGTCGCCGGCCGCCTTTGCGTTCAGCGGTAGGTCTGCAACTGCGGATCATCGAGGTGCGGCAACAGGTTGAACCCGCTTAGTGTGAAACGCGAACCGGAAAAGATGAATTCGCTGAAGCTCCCGTTGCGGACCATCCAGGCCAACTGCAAAGTGACTTCGTGATCGACATTCAGTGCCCGCCGCATGGTCACGCCGATTGGTCCGCCCGATGTGAAGACAGCCACGCGGCGACTGCTGGGGCCGGCGACGATCTTTTCCAGGCCGCGGCCGACACGCGCGCTGAATGTCTCCCAGGGCTCGACGTCTCCCAGCGACAACTCGCCGCGAATCCAGCGGCGAATCACCATCTCGTACACCCTTTGAAAAGTCCGCAGTTGTTCGTCGCGGCTGCTGGAAGCGACGAACGCTTCGTGCAGTTTACGAATCTCCGGAGACGACTCAATCAATTCGGGTAGCGCTTGCCGCATCACGGTTTCGGCGTCGTACTCGTCGAACTCCGCCAACTCCTGGATTTTCGGGAAGTCGCGACCGGCCGCGAGGTACTGCTGGCCGACGAGCTCGGCTGTGTGGCGTTGTCGCTGCCGCGGCCCCGAGTAGACCTCGTCGAACACAACGCCGCGCGCGGCCCAGTAGTCGCCAAGAAGCTGAGCCTGCTGACAACCGAGATCGGAAAGCTCGTCGTAGTTGTCAGCCAAGAACGAGGCCTGACCGTGCCGCACCGAGAACAGCGTACTCATAGGCCGATCCGCAATGCTCCCGGTTCGTCAGATCGTGTGACCGCCGTCGACGGTGTAGACCCCGCCCGTGCAATAGCCGGCGGCCGGCGAGGCGAGAAACACGACCATCGGTGCGATCTCCTCGGGCTGGGCCATCCAGGCCAGCGGCAGTCGTTCCAGAAAGCGCTTGAGGATTTCGTCGCTTTGCCACAGCGCGGCGCTGAACTTGGTTTGCACCAACCCGGGGCAGATGGCATTGACGCGAATCTTGGCCGCGCCCCACTCGGTGGCGAGCACTTTGGTCAGACTCAACAGCGCCGCTTTGCTCACGCTGTAGATGCCCAAACCCGGCTCGGGATGCAAACCGCCGATGCTCGACACGTTGATGATCGAACCGCCGCCCCGCGCGGCCATGCTTTCGTAGACCATCTTCGACAACTCCAGCGGCGCGCGGAGATTGACGTCGATGATCTTGTCGAAGGCGGAATCCTCGACTTCCAACACCGG
>CALKYM010000006.1 GCA_938003525.1 uncultured Planctomycetales bacterium
CTAGGCATCTATGACCGCAAGGTCGGTGGCTTACGGAGCGTTGGTTGCGAACTGTTTATCATGAAATGCGACGGCCAAATCACGAATCTTGTGCAGCAAATCTGTGATAAAGCCATTGAGAGCGACGCCGACTCAGGCATTGTCGTCCGGCACATCGATTGGGTCGCCCAGCATTGGGAGATTGACAATCCTGGCTTCGAGTCACACCCGTTTTCCAACCTGTGGTATATGCTAGGCCGCCCGATGAAAGAAACAGGCCCGCGCCATGATGACAGGGTCTGGTTGATGCTCGTCGCGACCTGCTGCGCGATGCGACAAATGCGAGATGCAAACATTGAGTTTACCGTCGACTCACTGGTGGAGCGCGCATATGAAAAGTTCAACAGCGCAAAACTGGCCAGTCCGGCTCAATAGGTGAGCGTCACAAGGACGCATTTACCAGCTTCATCGGCGAAGGCAACTATTGCTGCCGTCTAGGTGTGCGTTGTGCCAACCAACGAAAGAAGCCTCTACGTCATCGCTGCTGAGTGCTTCGATTTCCGCTATTCGGGGCTGGCAGAGTTTGAAGGCCTCGTCAAAGCGGTTGCAGAACGAAGCGATGAGGCGACCACGCATTGGACACGGGCAAAGCTCATTGTTCCTGCGTATGCTCAGATTTCGTGCGCGCCGCATCGTCAAACCATGCCGATCGACGCCAGCGCGGTTACGGCTAAGTGCAATCGAATCACGAGATTCGAGAACAGTGCCTTAATTTGGCATCAGTTCGGCCGTCATGTCCATGATTTCATCGCTGCTGACGCGAAGGGCACGGTCGACGTGATAGGTGTCGACTGGCCAAGTGCCGGTGCGCTGCAGCAGTTGAAGGCCGATATCAATATCAATGCCCGTGTTTGCCTCGCAGTGGATCTCGTTCCCCAGGCCAATACCGAGTCGTATCGCCTCTGGCAAGTCGGGCTGCAGATCGCCGATGTCGTCCAGTGCGCCAGTTCAGGTTGGTGGAGCCACCTTGCGTGCTCACATCAGGCGGCCAGAGCAGCGGCGTCGAAGGTTGCGATCGTACCTTACGGTGTCAGTAACGCGGACGCTACGCAGATATCTCCGGAAAACAAACGCGAAGCGAAGACAACAGTGCTCAAAAAGCATGAAGGTAGTCAATCACTTTCGACAATGGTGGCCATTGCACGCCATCGCCTTACGGAGGATGATCAAAAGAACTACGAATCGATCGTCGAGGTTCTTAAGCAATTCTTTGAAGAGACGGCGACGGACGCCGACAGGCCATCTGTGTTCGTGCTCGGTCCCTACAGTCCCTGTACCGGAGAGCGTGCCCGCAATATCCGTGACCAACTCGAGTCGCTGCGAAGCAGATTCCCAAGCTGCCTCATGGTCGAGCCCCCAGATTTGCCTCACCGTATTCCGTGGAAGACGCTGCTCGCCGCTGCAGATCTGCAGTTGGTTCCTTCTCGTTACGAACCCTGGGGTGTGAACACCATTGAGGGAATGCAATTCGGCGTCGTCCCCTGCGCCTCGAATTCGGGATGCATGCAAGAGGAAGTATTCGTGCCTAGAAAAAACTGCTATCGCTTTGATTGGGACGATGATCAGCCCATCGAAAGCCAAACGCGCTTACTGGAAGCACTACGCACGGCTGTTGACACCTACTTTGACGCCCCGAATCAATGGCACGAGATCCGAAAACAGACGATGGTGGCAGCCGAGACGTTTCGCTGGGATGCGCTGCTCGATCGGTACGCAGCTATGTTCTCCGACACCGCACAACCTCGATGATTTCTTGAGTAGCCCCTGTCACTCACTCCCAGCCTAGCGTGTTCCAGAGGTGGGCTTGGATTTGCTCGGCGGATTGGGGGGTGAGCGTTTGGGCGTGGGCGGCTGCTTGGAGTGGTTCATCGATGGGCTGGGTCCTGAGGTTGTCGGGCAGGCCCAGCATGGCGACGTCGCCGGGGGAGGGGATGCCGGTGATGTTGCCGCTGCGCATGCGGAGCGGGATGGCCATGATGTAGTTGGCGGGCAGGCGGCACATCACGGCTCCGCCGGGCGCGATACGATCGGCGGCGGGCACGATCCAGGTGAAGGCGGCCAGTTGGCCGGTGCGCGGATGGACGAAGATGGCAACCCGCATTTTTGAGTTCGCGTGCTCGCCGTCGTAGGCGATCCACTGGTCGGCGTCGTAGATCAACGTGACGGCCGAGCGGGCCACGATGCGGACGGTCTTTTCGCACTCGCCCTCTTGCATGGCGAGAATGATGGCGTCGAGGCCGCTGAGCCCCGCTCCCAGTTCGGCGTGCGTGCCCGTCGAGATGACGGTCGTCTGACCGTCGATGTCGCAACACCAGCCCATGCCGATGCGGCCGAGTGTGTAGTGGTCGACTGTTTCACTCGGCGGAGCCACGTCGGCCAGCACGGCCAACGAGAACCGGCCCAACAGCTCGCCCCAGGTCTCGGCCATCTCCGGCTTGTCGGCCTCGACCACGGTGAGCTCGTTGCGGAGGACCATGTGCGACCAGTCGTCGGGCGGCCCGTCGTTCACCACAGTGCCCGGGGTGATGCCCGGCATCGGTTGGCGCGTGGCGTCGAATTCGAGATCTCGCGGGAAGTCGGTGACCACCGCCGGTGATGTGACGTCGACACCAAAGCCCGGCACGAAAGCCCGCAAGAGCGCCTGGCCGATGGACGTGGTGAACAGGCCTAGCGATGCGATCAACAGCACGGCAGCCGCGACGAAAGCTAGGACTCGCCATCGCCTGGACGATCGCCGGGCGGGCGAATCGGCCTCGACAGCCTGTTCTGTTTCCGATGCTGCCATCGTGTGAACTTTTTGTGCTGATGCGGCGGCAAAGTGTGTGGCGTGAATCAGGGGGTCGGGCACATTTTCGGCTGTCGCCCTTCTCGGAGAGTAACCTCGTCCGGCCGAAAGACGAGCCAGACCCCAACCTGCGCACGGTAACCCTGCCGCAGGGCTCCCGTAAGTCTTATCTCAATTGTGGCCGTGGAGGAAAGGCTGGGCGGATTTCGCCCGCTGCCGCCAATTCACCTGTCACGGATGGCAAATCGCCTGTGGGTGGACGACAATTCAGGCGGAGACCGAGCGTTCCACCTCGGACGGCGAGGGAGACGGAATGAGCATTCGCGCAGATGACGGGTGGCGACGGCTCGTAGCAGCACTCTTGGCGGTCACCCCATTTTGCTTGGTGACGCCTGCCGCGTTGGCGCAGCGGCCGACTCAAGACGACGTGCGCCGCCTCGAAGGTCAGATCAACCAGCAGATCCTCGCAGGTGATTTCGACGCCGCGGCCGCGACGGCTGCGGAATTGGTCGACGTACTGCGCCGCGCCATCCAGTCGGACGATGGCAGCCTGAAGGGACGGGTGCTGATGCTTGCGCCGGTGCTGTGCTACGGCGGGCGCATCAGTGAGGCCGTCGCGCTCACCGAGACGTTTGTTGAGCGCTCCGGGCAACAGCTCGGGAAAGATCACTGGCGGGCGGCCGATGCCCGCGTGTTGCTCGAGCTAATCACGAAGCTGGCGGCGCTGTCGGAAGAGGAACTACTCCAAGCGGCCGAAGCCGAACGCGGTCTGCGGCGGGCTCAGCAGTTGTTTCGGCAGGGTGATCTCGAGAGAGCCGCGACGGCGCTGGCTCAAGCAGTGAAGACGCGTCAGTCGGTATTGGGCAGCGAAAATCCGCTGCACGCAGGCGATCTGGCGAAGCTCGGCCTCGTGCGGATGCAACAGCGTCAACTGAACGAAGCGCTGCGACTGTCTCTGTCGGCGCTGGAAGTGATCGAAAGAGTTTATTCTGCCAAGGTGTGTCCTACCGGGCACCCGTTTGTGGCTGAATTGGCCTCGACCGCCGGCGGAATCGCCAAGCAACAGGGGCAACACAACGTAGCCCGAAAGGTCTTCGAAACGGCGCTCGCGCAGCAGCGATTGTTGTTCCCGCGGGCCAAGTATCCCGACGGGCACGAGCGCGTGCTGGGGGCCATCAACAACCTGGTCGACGTGCTCATCGAGCTGCGCGCGATCGATGTGGTGGCCCCGTTGGTCGCAGAATCGCTCGCCACGAGCAAGGCGCTGTTTCCCCACGGCTCGCCCAGGGTGGGAGATGCCCATCTGATGGCGGCCAAGCTGGCCTGTGTGCGGGCCGACTTCGGAGCGGGTCATCAACACCTGATCCGGGCTATGGAACAGTACGAGGATGACATCGATGGCGAAAGGCCGCGCGATATTCTCCACGCCCGCTGCCGCGCACTCGAGATGCTGGTCTTCGTGGAAAAGATGCAAGGTAACGTCGAGAACTCCGAAATCTTCGCGCGGCTGGCGCTGGGAGAATGGCGCCAGGTTTTCCCAGAGACAGAGCATCCTCTGGGGAGCTATGAGATCGCCCGCGCCTTGGGCATGCTCGCCGTCGTCGAGCAAAGTCTTGGCAAGTTCGACGTGTCTATCGACCACCATCAAGAAGCGATCGCCATGCTGGAGCGGCTCTTCGAGCGCGATCGCATACCGGCCGTCGAGGCTCGGCTGGCACGCGCGATCGGCAACTATGCCAGTTGCCTGATGAAGCAGAACAAGCTCGAAGCGGCGCTGCCGCTCTTCGAGCAACAGCTCGAAGTTCTCAAACGCGTTGACGGGACCAGCGGACTCGGCAGTGGTCGGCACCAATTGGTGGACGCCGAGATCATCCTCGGCAAAGCAATGATGCTGATGGGGAGAACAGGCGACGAGTATCTGCCACACCTTGACCGGGGCGTCGAACTGGCACGCGAGATGTATCCGCGCGATCGGTATCCGCACGGTCACCCGCGGTTGATCGAAGCTATTCACGACCTGGCATACGGTCGCGGACGAGCCGACCAAGACCAGGGGCTGATGCCACTACTGATTGAACTCGTCGACCTGCGCCACACCTACATCGCCGACGAGATGGCGCAGTCGCACGTCGACACGCTAGCGCGTGGGCTGTACATGCTCGAAATGGAACTCGACTGGCTGCTAACCGGCGCCTACGTGGGGCGTGATGAGCACCCGCAGCTTGTGGAACTGGCCTACCGGTGGTTCGCGGGGCAGAAGTCGATTGTGCTGGACACGCTGCTGCGCGCGCGACGCGTCGAGCGTACGCTGGCCGACGACCCGGAGATTGCAGAGATGATGCGAATTGCTCGTGATACGCGGGCACGCTGGCAGCAGTTCACGCTCAACCCTCCGGACTACCTCAGTCCTGACAAACTGGAAGAAGAGCGTGTCGAACTGGAGTTTCGGGTCAAGGCGAGCGAGAACCAGTTGATGTCGGCCTTAGCGGCGCGCAGCGGCGAGATCGCCATCGAACTGCCGTCGGCCGAAGCGCTGCGCGCGCAACTTCCGAGTCGCGACGCGGAAGCGGTTGTCGACATCGTGCTAATGAACCCGATGCTTAGTGCCCGAGCGGGCGTCGGCCGTCCCGTTTATCTGGCATTCGTCTTGCGGCCGGGAGACGAGCCGCTGCAGTTGGTCTATCTCGGGCTCGTCGAAGAGATCGATGCGGCCATCGCGGAGCTGCGCGACCACATGCAGGACGCGCCGCGGAATCTGCGGTTCGCGTCGGAAGAGGCGCTGGTCGAGGAGTACAAGGAACTGGCCGCGGCACTCTATGCGCAGGTGATGGCGCCGCTGGAAGAGGCATTGGGCGGGGCAAGGAAGATCTTGATCGCGCCAGATGGGGAACTGAACCGCATCGCGTTTGAGACGTTGGTCGACGAGGCGGGGCGATACTTGATCGAAGACTACACGTTCGCTTATCTGTCGTCGTCGAGCGACTTGCTTCGCGAGCGGGCCGAGCCGGGTGAAGGGGCCGTGTTGTTCGCCGATCCCGATTTCGACCTCGATCGCGATGCGCGGCAAATCGAACTGGCACAGTTGATCGGCGAGAACGGCACAGGCAGCGTGTTGAGCGTGCGCGCGTTACCGGGTGAGCTCACGCGCGGCATCACCTGGCAACGCCTGCCGGGCAGCGAGCGAGAAGCCGCGCTGGTGGCCGAGCTGTTGGTTGGAGGGCAATTCGGCGAGGTGACCTCGTACACGAGCCGCCAGGCACTGGAGGAGCTGCTCAAGCAGACGCAGCGACCGCGGCTGTTGCACCTCGCCACGCACGGCTTCTATTTGCCGGAACCGGAAGTCGACGAAGACCTGGAGAACGATGGCTTCGATGGCGGCGACTTCGCCGGGCTGCCGGCGGACGACGGGGGTCTCGCGGCGCCGGTGTTGATGGGCCGGCTCAAGGCCGAAGAGAACCCGCTGTTTCGTTCGGGGTTGGTGCTGGCCGGCGCGAACATTGCAGACACCGGCCAATACAGCAGCAACGACGACGGTTGGGTCACTGCCGAAGAGGTGGCCATGCTCGACTTGCAGGGCACACAACTGGTGGTGCTGAGCGCGTGTGAGACTGGCCTGGCAGACGTGCGCGCTGGCGAAAACGTATCGGGATTGCGGCGCGCCTTCTTACAGGCCGGGGCCGAGTCGCTGATCACGAGCCTGTACAAAGTCCTCGATCAGGCCACGCAACAACTGATGGAGCGGTTCTACACGAACCTCCGCCAACAGGATCCCTGGATGGCGCTGCGTGATGCGCAGCGGCAGCAGATGCTCCAGCGGCAAGAGACCGAAGGCGCCGCGCATCCGTTTTTCTGGGGCAGCTTCATCTTTGTCGGCGCGCCGTGACTCGAGGCCCACGCCATCATTTGCGCGAGCGGCCCAATCGAAAGGCGATCAGCGTCAAGTCGTCAGGCTTGCTGGGGGTGCCGGCGGCTGGGCTCTGCATCCGCTCGTGGACTTCGGCCACGAGCTGCTTGACGCAGCGAAGCAGTGGGCCTTTGCGCACGCGCTGCACAATCTCGGCGACGGACAGATTGTCGTAGAGACCGTCGGTGGCCAACAGCACCGTGTCGTAACGGGCCAGGCGGAGCGAAGGGCCGATTTCGATTCGCATATCTTCGGCCCCCACGACATTGGAGACCAGGTGCAGGTCTTCGTGATTGAGCGCCTCGTCATCGTCGATCATCCCGGCAGCCACGGCGTGGCCTACCGGACCGTGCGACACAGTGCGCAGCTTGATCTTGCCGCGCTGGCCGCAGACGACGACGGCGGCGTCGCCGACGTGATAGGGGCGAATCACTTCGCCCTGGAATTCAACGGCGGCCAACGTGCTGGCGGCGCCGATGCCCACGTCGAGGATGCTGCGATTGGCCGCTTCGATGCCGTTGAGAATCACGGTGCGCAGCGCGATGTCTTCGGCTGCTGCCTTGGTGGCCGCACTTTGGATCGATTGCACGACGCGGCGCGAGGCCTCTTCGCCGGCCGCGCCACCACCCATACCGTCGGCCACCAGCAGCACGCCGCTTTTGCCATCGAGATCGATGACGGCCGCGGCATCTTCATTGTCGTCCGGGTTGCCGGGACAGCGCGTCGTGAATACGACGATCTGGCCGCCCAGCGCTTCCAGGCGCTGCGGTTCCTCCATGTCCTGGCGCAGGTACCGTTGCGCCAGCGGCGAAGCGGCTTCGCTCATCGGCGACTCACTTCTGCAGCTTCTTGCTACACCACGGGCAGCAGCTCCAAAATCCTGCCACCACGCCCCAACTGCACGAGGGGCACTTCTCCTTCGAGCCTTCGATCTTCCATTTGCGCGTCACCTTGCGGTGGCACCACGGGCAATAGCGCATGAACGGCATGAGATCCTTGCGCTCGCAAGCCGAGTTGGTGCACTTGGCCACGTAGCGGGCGTCGCCGTATTGGCGATCGGTGCTGAGCTCGAAGCCGGGACCGTAACACCAGGGGCAGTAGCTCCAGTCGGACTTCAGTCCGCGGTTGCAGCGGGGACAAAGCAGCGGCATCCGCGTTTCGTCTTTGTGCGTGGCGCGCCCCGCCGCGCACCACGGACAGCAGGTCATGGGCTCGGAGACGGGACCACCGCAACGACCGCAGGCATAGCGGGTGTCGAGCACTTTGCCGTAGAGCCGCTGGAACTGCCGCCATTGGACGGCTTTCCAGTCGCCGCCGTTACGGCTGGACGTCTTGCTACCGTTGCGCTTCGTGTTGCGTTTGAGCGCGTAGGGCTTCATGCGGCGCAGCGCCGCGAGCATCGGATCGGCATTCGTGAAGCGCTTGCGCGGGTCGAGCTGAATGGCGCGGCGGAGTAGCTTGATCAAATCGCCGTGTGCCAGCCGGCGGAGGCGGTCGTAGCCGGGAGGCGGCCAATCGAAGGGGTATTCGGGCAGGCGCCCGGTAAACATGCGGTAGATCACCAATCCCAGCGAAAAGACGTCCGAGCGGAACGACGGTTTGCCCATCGCTTGTTCGGGCGCGCAGTAACCAACAGTCCCCGAGCCCGAGGCTCGAACGGTGCGCAATGCGACTTTGGCGATGCCGAAGTCGGTGAGCATCAACCCGTCGCGTGTAAGAATCAGATTGTCGGGCTTGATGTCGCAGTGGATCACGCGGTGCTGATGGGCAAAGGCGACCGCGTCGGTCATCTGCTCAGCGTATTCGAGTCCCGTGCTGAGCGAGAGCCGCGATTGCAGCCGATCTGCCAGCGTACCTTCGCCCAGCGGGTAGGCCAGCACGTACTGCCCGTCGATGATGTCCGCGCTCTTGAGCGGCAGGATGTGCGGGTGCCGCAAGCGGGCGGCCAGCCGGATTTCTTTGCGAAAGCTGTCTTCGTCCTCTTCGGTGAGCACGCGACTGTGGGGAATCTTGAGCGCCACGGTGACGCCCTCCAGCGTGTCGCTCGCGCGGTAGACCGCCGCGAAAGCCCCATCGCCCAGTCTGCTCTCAATGCGGTATTTGCCCAGCCGTGATCCGCGTCTGAGCACCTCGTCCCGCTTCACGATCATTCGCCCACAGGCCCGAAAGTTCGATTCTTAACCGCCATCTACCGTCGACGACGCACAACATATTACGAGCTGTGCCGGCCCGTGGGGAAGGGGGGTTGTGCGCGCCGTGAGAGTTCCGAGGTGGGGCTGGGGTCGAGAGGGTACCAACACGGATGTAGTGACTCGCCGGAAGGCGAGCCAGGGTGGGAATCGCTAGAATGGGCCGACACCAAGGCGATGGAAATTGCGTGCCGAATCGTGAATCACCATGGGTGCCTTTGCCACGAATCGCGGATTGTGCCCGGACGATCTCGGGCGTCTGCAGGAGGCCGTTGCCGGCGATCTCGCCTCGCTGATCGCGGTCTGTCGCCGGTTCGAAGTGCCCTTGTTGGCGGCCGCCATGCGACACACCGGTAGCGTGAGCGAGGCCTATCCGCGGGTGGAGCCGACGCTGTCGACTCTGTGTGATGAGCTGCTCGGCGGAGCGCTGATCCCGGAGAAATGGTCGACCCGCGCACTGGAGCTGCTGGCGCCGCGGCCGATGGGCAATGCGGAACTCGCGGAGGAAAGCGAGGAAAACCTGTCCGGGAGCCTGATCGGCGAGATTCCCCGCATCGCGCGGCGGCGGGCGGTGGCTGGCGCGCTGCCGCAACTTCCACTGCCCGAACTGACGGCCATTCTGTTGCGGCATATTCGCGATGCGACGGCCGAGGAAACGGTCGGGCTGGCGGCCGACTCGGAGGAAGCGGCGCAGCAGTTCCTGGAACGGGGCGAGCGGCAACTCAATGAGGCACTCGCGGCGGCAAACGTGACGACCGACTGACGACGAGGATGAGCGACATGGATCCTGCGGACCGCAGCGCCAACTTGTCTTCCACACTGGCCAGTGTGCTGGCCGACCACTCGCTGCCCCGGGATTTGGGACGCAACGTGGCCAAGCGGGCCTTCCAAAACCATGCACGAACGAAGACGGACCCTCAAACCGCACTGGCGGCAACCAGCGCGGCTTCGCTTCCTTGGCTGCTGGTGGCGGCCCTGTTCGGAGTTCTGTTCGGCTCGGTGGTGATGCCGATGAATCAAGGCGGCAACATCACGGAGCAGTTGCTGTTGGCCGAGATGACGAGGTCGAGGCAGGGGTTTCTTGCTGGAGGCGCGAACTTGTTCGCGAACAATCTATTACCGGCCTCTTTGTCGACGGTACGGGTTCTGTTCCTGATAACTCTCGTTTTGTTCGTCACGAGGGCCAGTTTTTGGACTGCCGTGTACCCCGCACGCGTGCCGGCAAGTCTCGTCGCAGCGAGGTGGTTGGCCGTGATCACAGCGCTGATTGGCTTTGGGCGGCTGCTCATCGGACTCTACGTTGCGTTCGCGCTCTTCGCGCAGACGGCGGGAGGCGGCCAACCGCAGCGCGGCGCGGACCCGATTATCGGTATCGGCATGTTGCTCAACCAAATTTGGTGGCTGGCCTTCTGGATCACGGCGTTCGTGCTGCTGTTCGTCGCCGTCAACGCTTGGACGCAGCGATACGTCCAGACTCCCGATACTGCGGACGATCGCCGATGAGATCTCTGGCCACCACCTGCGTCGCGTTCTCGCTACTGTTGGCCGGCGCGTGCGCTCTTGCGGCCGATGCTGCGAATCCCGCGCGTCCGAACATCGTGATCGTCCTGGTGGATGACATGGGGTTCTCGGACGTGGGCTGCTACGGCGGCGAGATCGAGACGCCGAACATCGATCGGCTGGCGGCCGGAGGACTGCGGTTCACGCAGTTTTACAATGCGGGCCGCTGCTGTCCGACGCGTGCCAGCCTGATGACGGGTCGGCATCCGCACCAGGTGGGTATCGGCCACATGACCGAGCCGCCGTCGGGTCCACTTGGAATCGATGGGCCCTATCAGGGTTTCCTGAACGACGAGTGTGTGACGATTGCCGAAGTGCTCCGCGCGGCCGGCTACCACACGTTGATGGCGGGCAAGTGGCACCTGGGGCTTCATCGCCAGCAGACCTGGCCGCGGCAGCGCGGGTTCGATCGCTTCTTTGGCTGCTTGAGCGGGGCCATCAATTACTTTCGACCCGGCGGCGATCGCGGTTTGACGCTCGACAATGAACCTGTCGAGCCGGTGGATGACTTCTACGCCACCGACACGTTCACCGACTACGCCTGCCAGTTCATCAACGAGGCGACCGCGGCCGACGAGCGACCCTTCTTCCTGTACCTGGCATACAACGCGCCGCATTGGCCGCTGAACTCGAAATGGGACGCGTTCCAGAAATACAAGGGCCGCTATCGCGGCGGCTGGGAACCCCTGATGCGGCAGCGGCTGGCCAAGCAAAAGGCGTTGGGACTTTTCGACGACGAGCTTGAAGCGGCGCCACACGTGGGGCCCAAGTGGGAGTCGCTCTCCGAGCAGCAGCGCGACGATCTCGATTCGATTATGGCAGCCTACGCCTGTTGCATCGACTCGATCGATGAGAACATCGGCAAGCTCACGCAGCATCTGGCAGAGCTTGGCCGGCTCAACAATACGGTGATCTTCTTCCTCTCCGACAACGGTGCCTCCCAAGAGGGCGGACGGTTGGGCCAGGGATCGGCCGATATGGTCGAGAACCCTCCCCTGGAAACGACCGATGGCGTGCGGCTGGGGCTCGCCTGGGCCAACGCCTGCAACACTCCCTTCCGGCTGTACAAGCATTTCGTGCACGAAGGAGGCGCGTGTACACCGCTGATCGTCTCATGGCCGGCTGGCATCGGCGACGAGCTGGCCGGCCGTTTCGTCCGACAACCGGCCTACCTGCCCGACTTCATGCCGACGTGCGTCGAGTTGGCCGCCGCCGAGTATCCCGAGAGTGCCCCGCCCCATGCAGGCTCGTCGATGGTGCCCTTGTTGGCGGGCGATGATGCCCCGATTCACGACGAGCCGCTCTTCTGGGAACACGAGGGCAATGCCGGCGTGCGACTCGGGAAATGGAAGCTGGTGCGCGAGTATCGCCAGCCGTGGGAGCTCTACGATTTCAAAGCCGATCGCACCGAGCTACACAACCTGGCTACGGCGCAATCCGAAAGGCTCGACGAGCTGATCGGGCTCTGGACTGATTGGGCCGCGGGCAACGGCGTGTCCTTTCCCGAGCGGTTCAACATGTATGAGTTCCTGCGGAAGCGGGAGCAGGAGAGGCGCAATTCCAGCAGTGCTCCATGATCGCCGGGTCTTCGAGATCGCAATCTAGCGGGAAAATCATACTTCCCAGCCGCGGCGGTATTCTTTGTTGAGGAGGTCGTTGGCGGTGGGGACGTTGGTGATTTGCATCGAGGCGGGGTCGTAGTGGATCGGCTCGCCCGTGCGATAGGCGACGTTGCCCAACAACACGATCTCGGTGAAGGGGCCGGCGTAGCCGAAGTGGCTGCCGGTGGAGCTGCCCGTCTTGCAGGCGGTGATCCATTGCTGGTGATGGTGGGCGCGGCGGTCGAAATCCGCGTCGATCTCTTGCACGGTGCTTTCACCACCCTGGTGCAAGACAGGCGCTTCGGCGTGGGCGACGGCAATCTCACCGTCGTCGCCGATGAACAACGATCCGTTCATTGGTAGTCGGTCGGCGATCTCGGCGGGCGGTTTGGCGAGGCCCTCGTACCAGCCGACTTTGCAGGCCGGAAAGTCGCCGCGCGGCCCGAACTCGAACGTGGAGATCATTTCCGTGGGACCGCAAGCCGGCAATACGGGCGGGCCGACCGATGTAACTTTCACGGGTCCGCCCAAGTCGAGCGCCCAGAAGGCCGGGTCCATGAGGTGAATGGCCATGTCGCCGATCGCGCCGCAGCCAAAATCCCACCAGCCACGCCACGCCCGTGGCGCATAGGCCGGATGATAGGGTCGTGACGCGGCCGGCCCGAGCCAGAGATCCCATTTCATGCTGTCCGGCAGCGGCGGCTCATCAGTCGGCACCGCTAGGCCTTGTTGCCAAAAGCGGCCGGGGCGATCGGTGATGACGTGAACTTCGCGGACCGGGCCGATCGCGCCACTGCGAATCATCTCCACGACTTTCATGTAGCCGGGATGCTCGTGGTTTTGCGTGCCCATCTGGGTGGCGACACCCTGTTGCCGGGCCAATTCAGTCAGCACGCGTGCTTCGCGGACGGTGTGCGTGAGCGGCTTTTCGCAGTAGACGTGCAGACCACGACGCAGCGCCCGCACGGCCGCCGGCGCGTGATGATGATCGGGCGTGCCGATGACGACGGCGTCCAGGTCGTTCTGCTGGAGCAGTTGGCGGTAGTCGACGTACTTCCTCGCTGCCGGGAACTCCGAGGCGGCGCGATCGAGGTTGCCGGTGTCCACGTCGCAGATGGCAACGATGTTTTCAGTCGCCACGGCATGCAGGTCACCATGGCCCCGCCCGCCAACGCCGATGGCACCGATATTCAGCTTCTCATTGGGCGACTGGCCCCATGCGCGACGGGCAGTTCCCGCCCACACGCCCACGGAGAGCGCTGCGCCCTGCTTGAGAAAGCTGCGACGGGTTTCGCGGGCTTGCATAGCGGGCTCCTGAAGAGTGTCACTGCAGGCGAATGGCTGTTGGCGGGCGTGCAGTATAACCTGCGGGCGCCATCCCAGGTGCGAAGCGCTCTGGGCGGGAGTAGACTCGTCGTCATCAGGTTCAGTGGCCGACACGCGGATCTCGGCGAAACCGCAACGCGAGGTGTTTCTGATGCCGAAGTGGCAGTCCATTCCGATCGTGCTGTGCGCCTTGCTGGCAATGGCCAGCGACTTTTGCTCTGCGGCACAGCGGCGGTTGCTGTACGTGGCAACACCGGGCATTCGCGATTATCTGGAGTATGGCGGGCACGGGCTGGTGGTGTTCGACATCGATGCCGGGCACAAGTTCGTGAAGCGGATTCCGACCGGTGGGCTCGATGCCGACGGCAAGCCGATCAACGTCAAGGGCATCTGCGCCTCGGAGAAGACGCGGCTGATTCACATCAGCACGAAGGCTTCGCTGATGTGCCTGGACATGGTGAGCGAAGAGTTGCTGTGGGAGCGGGAGTATGACAAGGGCTGCGATCGGATGGCGCTCTCGCCCGACGGCGAAATCATTTATCAGCCGAGCTACGAGGAGAACCAGTGGTACGTACTCGACGCGGAGACCGGGGACGAGATGGCGCGGATCACGCCTGACTCGCGAGCTCATAACACAGTGTACGGCTTGGACGGATCGCGATGCTATCTAGCCGGGCTCGGTTCGCCGTTGTTGTCAGTGGCCGATACGTCATCGCATTCAATCGCACATACGGTCGGCCCGTTCTCGCACAACATCCGGCCCTTCACCGTCAACGGCCGCCAGACTCTGGTATTCGTGTGCATCAACGAATGCCTGGGCTTCGAGATCGGCGACATCGTGACGGGCAAAAAGCTGCACCGCGTCGAGGTGCGGGGCTTCGAGCGCGGGCCGGTCAAGCGACACGGCTGTCCGTCGCACGGCATCGGGCTGACGCCGGACGAGCGCGAGATCTGGGTCTGTGATGCGCACAATCAGCAGATGCACATCTTCGATGCGACCGCCATGCCACCGCGACAGGTCGCCAGTATCGCCTGTCGCGACGAGCCCGGTTGGATCACGTTCAGCAACGATGGCACGCTGGCCTATCCGTCATCGGGCGACGTGATCGACGTGAAGACGCGCAGGGTGATCGCCCAACTGACCGACGAGGAAGGCCGCGCCGTCGGCAGCGAGAAGATGCTCGAAATCGATTGGGAGGGTGACCGGCCCCTTCAGGCAGGAAATCAGTTTGGGGTAGGGCGGATGGTGGAGTGAGTGCCGCTCTGATCGGCAGGGCTACTTTAGGTGACTCGGCGGCGGCGACGCTTGGTTGTGGCCACCACGAAGAGCGTCCCGATCGTCATCAGTGCCCAACTGCTCGGCTCGGGGACGGGATTCACCGGAGTTCCTGAGACGACGATGTTGTCGATCTTGCCCAGGTCGTGATCACCATTGTCGAGCCAGAAGGCGAGATAGATCGAATTGCCGCCGGCCTCGGAGAGTGCGATCCCGGTTTCTTGTTGAAACGAGTTGGGGCTGTTGCCTCGAAACACTTCGTTCCAATTGGCAAGGTACCAGGGGTTCGCCTGACCATTGGGGTCCGAACCGGACATACTGCCGCCACCCAAAGCCGGATCGTTGAACCAGTCGTACGCGCTGCCGGGCGAGCCCAGATCGTCGCCAACGTAATAGGCCACTGCTAACCGGTCGTTCGATTCGGTGGCGAAGGTCCTCCAGTCGAACGCCAACTCGACGTCGGTGAATCCTGACAGATCGAGTTGAATGACGAGCCCTGCATCATCGTCCACGCGACCGGCAGGATTGCCATACGGCCCTCCGGGAGCACCGGTGCCATAGCGAAGCACGCCGACGTCGGAGGCAATGGGGCCCGAGTCAGAAAACTCGAATCGCGCGGCTAGCCACGCATCGCTTGTCGCACCTTGGGCGGTCGATGGAATACCGAAGATCGTGCGGTGGCCGCCGAGATCGTTCGAGCTGCCCGGGAAGTTGGGATTGCCCACGTATCCATTGAAGTCTTCCTCGAAGATGATGTCCGCCTTCGCCGACTCCAGCGAGCAGCAAAGGCACAGCGCGAAACTCAAAATGAGCACCCCAAGATGTCTTGTCCCCAGCATTGGCTTACCCCCACTTGCACAGTTGCCTGACCCGAGAATGACCCTATTATGCCACTGCCTTTATGGCATTTAACTGGTGCCACGCTAGTCGCGGGCTACAAGGGGGTCAAGGATTCGGCGCGCGGGCTAGCGGCACCGCTCCTGACGTGCGCGCGGGTGGGACTAGCAGCACCAGTCAAGGGTGTCTGCCGGTGCAATGGCAAACACGATTCGTCGAAGCCAAGGCGGGGCTGATGGCGCGCTAGCAAGGCCGAAGGTACGGCTCATTCAAATAGGTCAACGAAGCAGACCTGTGAACAGCTGTTGAGCCGACGGGTTTCGTTCAATGAGAGCGTACATCGAGATGCTTCGAAATCTTCGAAGGACCACTATACCCTGCTCGCTTATTCCGCGCTTCTCAATTTAGGGCATCGAGTCTAAGAGAAGTGGATTGACGTCGACGCATCTCGCACAATGGCGCGTACCGTCGATCGTCTACGCACTTGCTGTGCGGTGAAGTGTGGCAATCGCGATCTCTCGAGCACCAGCCAACCCTGGAAAGGTACACGACCATGTGGCGAGTGATGATTGCAATCTTGTGGGGCATGGTCTCCGTGGCAGTCGCCGGCGATTTGCCGACGGCGGACCCGGCGGACGTGGGCCTTTCGGCCGAGGGGCTGGCCGACGTCGATGCGGCCATGCAGGAGTTCGTCGATGACGAGAAAGCGGCGGGCATCCTGGTGATGGTGGCGCGCAGAGGACGCATCGCCCACGTGCAAACGTTCGGACAGATGGACATCGAGGCTGAGAAGCCGATGCGGCGCGATGCGATTCTGCGGTTCTATTCGATGACCAAGCCAATCACGAGTGCGGCGCTGTTGACGCTGTATGAGGAAGGGAAGTTCGAGCTTGATGATCCGGTGGCCAAGTATCTACCAGAGCTGACGGGTGTGAAGGTTTACGCCGGCAAGGAAGATGGCGAACTCCGGCTTGTCGATGCAGAGCGTCCGCCGACGATTCGCGACTTGATGTGTCACACGGCGGGTCTGACGTATGGCTTTCTAGGCGGGACGCCGGTCAGCGGGATGTACAACGACGTTCAGCTCATGGACCGCAACAGCAGCCTGAGCGCGATGATCGACAAGCTTGCCGACCTGCCACTGGCCTATCAGCCCGGCGAGCGGTTTCACTACAGCATCGCCGTCGACGTGCAGGGTCGGCTGATCGAAGTTCTCTCGGGCATGTCGCTCGATGCCTTCTTTCAAGAGCGAATCTTCGAGCCACTCGGCATGGTCGATACGGGTTTCTATGTGCCGAGTGACAAGCTGGAGCGCTTCGCGGCCAACTACGGTCCCCGGCGGGGCGGCGGGCTGCAGGTCATCGATGCTCCGCAGGACAGCGCCTACCTGTCGCCGCCCGGTTTGTTCTCCGGCGGTGGTGGCCTGGTTTCGACGGCCGACGACTACATGCGATTCGCGCAGATGCTGTTGAACCGGGGCGAGCTCGATGGAGCGCGAATCTTGAAGCCCGAAACGGTCGACCTGATGACGCGCAATCACCTGCCTGAGAAATTGATTCCCATCCGGCTCAGCATTCGGCAAATGGACCATACCGGCTTTGGGCTGGGCCTCTCGGTGCGCGTCGACCGGGATGACGATGAACCGGCCGGAGTCGTCGGCGAATACGGTTGGGGTGGCGCGGCCAGCACGTTCTTCTCGGTCGCCCCGAAAGAAGAACTCATCGGGCTGGTCCTCACGCAATACATGCCACTGCGAATCGACCTGGCCGAAGCGTTCCGCGTCAAGCTCTACGACGCGATGGCGGAGTCGCTGACCGGCGATTGAGAAGCGCTGGTGTGCCATCGCCGAAGACGATGGCGTCGACACCCCCAATGCGGTTGAGGTATTTGCCGCGGAAGGTGGCGGGCGGCTGCGTCCTGCCGTGGGCCGCTGCAACTATCTCGGTTCGAGCCGCAACGTACTGTCGGTGCAGGCGGTTCATTCCGTCTGCGAAGGTTCTGCGGGCATCGCGCCGATCGATGAGTACGGCGGCGCGTTTGAAAAAGGGAATGCTTGATTTGGCCGGCAACAAGATGCGAAACAATAGATGTGCTCGTCCTGGTGTTGATGAACGGTTGTCTGGACGCGGCGGAGAAAACGAGAGAGCGACGTGTCCCAACCGCATGAAGCAGCCGTGGCGCGCGCCAAACAGGTTCAGGGGTCAGCGGCGAAGAGGATTCTCGTTGTTGATGATTCGGCCGCGACCCGCACCTTGTTTGAAGATATGCTCGCCGAGGTCGGTCATCGATGCGTGGGAATTGGACGCGCTGATGCAATCAGCCAAGCCATCGTTGCCTATGCGCCCTCGCTGATCGTCATGTCGTCGTGGTTGCCCGACGGTGGCGTCGACTTCCTGGCAAAGCTGCTCGCAAACCCAAAGACGCAAACGATCCCGGTGATCGTGACGCTCTCGCGCGACGCCTGGCGCGACGCCGTGATCGCTTTCCGTCTGGGCGCGGCAGATTGCATCTTCAAGCCGTTTCACGTCGAGGAAGTCCGCGTACGCGTGAACGCAGCGCTGGCGTGGTCATGTGCCCGGAACAGCGTTTCACCTGGCGCCGAAGGGCAGTCGGAGAATGACGGCGAGCCGCGCGCCGACGCGCTCCAACAACTTGCCATCGATCTGACGAGTCAGTTGCACGCGTCGATTTCTCGCGAGTTCAGCCCGGCGCTACGAGAGGTCGTAGAGTTGGCGCAGACGTTGACCGAGCACTCGTCGAAGACCGGCCAACTGGCGGCCCTGCAGACCATTCGATCGCTTCTTGTCGCGACCCAGAAGGGCCTGGCCCTGCTCAAAAAGCCGACCTCGCAAGGCTTGGCTGGTACGCCACTCGATCGCCCAAGAGGATGGAGAATCGATCGCGTCGGCACTCAAACTCACGCCCCGCACGCGCGCTCGGCAAAGAAGCCCGCACATCGCTGAGCCGTGTTCGTCCGTCGGCGCCACGTGGCTAGCCGGTTATCGGTCACTCACCACCGACGGGCAAAAGTCGAAGGGCTGGAGTTCGGCTGCTCCGCTGGGCTTCGTGACGGGCAAGCAAACGATCGCGATCAGTCCGGCCAAGGTTCCGGCTGCCAGGCTGCCCGCGGCATGGCCTTTCGGGCTGGCGATGGCGTACGTCAGCGCCGCGACCGTCAGCAGTGAAGCGATTGCGTAGCGCTTCGTTCGTCGCCGCACACCGCGATGCTGCTGCCAGTCGTTCAAGACCGGGCCGATGATGGCCGAGCGAAACAGGCGATTGCGCCACTTCGGATTGGCCTTGATCAGGAGAACACCGGCCAGCAGGACGAAGGGCGTTGTGGGCAGCAGCGGTACAACGGCGCCAATCAGCCCCAGCAGCAGACAGATTCCGGCCGCGGCGATGCACAGCGCTTTCACCGTGCAGTCGGTCAGGCGGGCCAATAGGCCGCCTTCGTAGCGCTGCCGTGCGTCCATCGGCTGATCTCTTCGCTTGGCTGTCAAGGTGCGCTTTCGGTCACCGATCCGGCAACGGTTTCGGCGGTCGGTACCTCCGACATGAAGTCGTGTTCCTGCACCGCACACGCTCACTTCCCGAGTCATTTCGGGGGTCGTCTGTCCGCCAGCGATACGCGAACGTACGGCGCAAAACGGGACCTCGTGGGCAGCTATGCGGAACGATTCGGAAATCTACATGTGGCGGCCTTCGGAAAGCCGCAATCTGACGATTCTCCGGCAGGGGTGACCTATCGATAGATGTGCAGACAAACCACGCAATCTCGCGGGCACGAAATATTGGGAGCTGATGACACATGGCAACCGCCACGCTACAGGCGCCGATTCAGGAGCAGCGAGCCGCTGACGCAGAAGGTTCGCTGCAAATGGTGAGTTTCCGTCTGGGAGACGAGGAGTATGGGATCGAGATCAACAAAGTCCGCGAGATCATTCTCGTTGGCGAGATCACGCAGGTCCCGCAAACCCCACCGTACGTCAAGGGCCTGATCAACCTTCGCAGTTCGGTGATTCCCATTGTGGACCTCAAGCAGCGGTTTGGCCTGCCCGAGGCGGAGGTCACCGACGACACGCGGATCGTCGTGGTCAACGTAGCGAGCAAGACGATCGGCATCATCGTGGATGCGGTGAGCGAAGTGCTGCGGATCTCTCAAGATCAAATCGCTCCACCACCACCCACCGTGGCTGGACTCGGCCAAGACTATCTGGTCGGTTTGGCCAAACTCGCGGACCGACTGCTGATCGTGCTCGAAATCGAAAAGATCCTCATCGACGACGGCCAGTTCGAGCACGACGTTTCGGCCGCGACCGGCGATGCATCGCTCTAAATGGCACTTCAACCAAAGCGTCTTTGCGAATCACCGAAATCCAGCACACAAGGGGCACAACAACCATGTCCACAACTCTCGATCAACCAGAAGTCACGACTAGCGTCGACGAACAAGCAACGCGCTCCCTGGAAGAGAAGCTTTTTGACTTCCAAGGCCGCAATAACGCCGTTAACGAGGCGTTTGCGGTCATCGAGTTCGAGCTCGACGGCACGATCATTACCGCCAACGACAACTTTCTGAACACGGTTGGCTATTCGTTGGAAGAGATCGCCGGCAAACACCACCGCATCTTCGTGGAGGAAGCGCACGGGCGGAGTCCGGAGTATCGCGAGTTCTGGTCGCGGCTATCCCGAGGAGATACCCACAGCGGCGAGTTCCAGCGGCTCGGCAAGAATGGCGCTGAATTGTGGATCCAAGCCATCTACGCACCGTTAGTCGACGAGCAGGGCAAGGTCTACAAGGTCGTGAAGTTCGCCTCAGATATCACCGACGCGGTTCGAGCGCGCGAAGATGCTGCGCAAAAGAAGGCCGTCGTCGAAAACGCGCCGGTCAACATCATGGTGGCCGACACCGATGGCACGATCATCTACATGAATCCCGCTTCGAGGGCGACGCTCAAGACGATCGAGAGCCAGTTGCGAGTGGCCGTGGATGAAATCGTAGGTAGCTCGTACGACATCTTCCACCAGAACCCGGCGCACCAGCGCAAGCTGCTCGCCGATCCGCGAAATCTGCCGCACTCGGCGGAGATCAACGTCGGGGACGAGGTGTTGTTCTTGACGGCTTCGGCGCTCTACGACGCCGATGGCAACTACGCCGGCCCGATGGTCGCCTGGGAGGTAATCACCGACAAGAAGGAGGCCGAGAAACGCGAGCGCGAGAGCCAGGAGCGCGAGCGCTGCCAGCAAGAGGAACTGCGTCAGAAAGTGGACGAGCTGCTGAAAGTTGTCACGGCGGCCTCCGAGGGAGACTTGACCTGCGCGGTAACTGTCGACGGCGAGGATGCGGTGGGCGAACTGGCTAAAGGTCTGCGCAAGATGATCGCCGACCTGCGCGACATCATCTCGCAGGTTGTAGAAGGGGCCGCTCAGTTCACCGAAGGCTCGCGCATCGTCTCCGAAAGCGCTCAAACCCTGGCGCAAGGTGCCCAGACGCAGAGCGCCTCGGTCGAACAGATGAGCGCATCTATTGAAGAGTTGACACGGAGTATCGAGGCCGTCAAGGAAAACGCCGGCGGCGCCAACAAGGTCGCCACCGAGACGAGCAGTCTGGCGGAAGAGGGCGGCGCGGCCGTCAAGAAGTCGATCGAGGCGATGGAACGTATCAAGGCGTCTTCCAGCCAGATCAGCGAGATCATTCAAGTCATCTCCGAAATCGCCAGCCAAACCAATCTGCTCGCTCTCAACGCTGCCATCGAGGCCGCCCGCGCCGGCGAACACGGCATGGGGTTTGCTGTTGTTGCGGATGAAGTTCGCAAGCTGGCCGAGCGATCGAGCGAGGCGGCCAAAGAGATCTCGAACCTGATCAAGGAATCGACGCAGCGCGTCGAAGACGGTGCACAACTGAGCGAGCAGACCGGGGAATCCCTGACCAAGATCATCCAGGGCGTTGAGGCCACGGCGAATCGCATCGCGGAGATCGCCGATGCAACGGTCGAGCAAGCGCAGAACGCCAATGAGGTTTCCAACGCCATTCAACAGGTTTCGCAGGTGACCGAGCAGTCAGCAGCCGGCAGCGAGCAGATGGCTTCCAGCAGCGAACAACTCGGCGCCCAAGCGGCGGGCCTCAGGGACCTGGTGTCCCGCTTCAAGCTGGAAGACTAGGGCGGCGACTTGCCTCAACGGGGTGGTTCGCACGGAACGCGAGCGCCCCGCGCCGCTTAGTGCGGTCAGCACGGCTAGTTGCGTGCGGTCGAGTCCGACCGCACACGTCCGCCACTTGGGGCGTCACCCGGAGCAACCCATGAGTACGGTCCTCACGCTGACAGTCACTGAAGAACAACTGCGCAAGTTCGCCCGACTGATCTACGAGCACACAGGTATCCAAATCTCGCCGCAGAAAAAGGCGCTCTTATCCAACCGCCTGCGGCGGCGATTGCGCGCCACAGGTCTGAGCAGTTTCGACGCGTACTTCGACACGTTGGCTAGCACGGACGTCTCTGATCCGGAGTGGGACGCGTTTCTGGAGGAAATCACGACCCACGAGACGTTCCTATTTCGCGATCCGGCGCAGTGGGATTGGTTCGCCGAATCGTTCCTGCCGGAGATACAGGCTGAAGCGCGCAAGGGCATGCGACCGCGGAGATTGCGCATTTGGTCCGCCGCATGCAGCTCGGGTGACGAGCCGGTCACCATGGCGTGCTGCATCGCAGACAAGATGCTGACGGTAAGCGACTGGCAAATCGAAATCCTGGCTACCGACATCGGCGCCGCAACTCTGGAGAAGGCCCAAGCAACCACATTCGGCGCGCGCGCCATGCGCAACGTGTCGGAAACACTTAGGCGGCGGTGGTTCGTGCAAAACGCGCCGGAGCGATGGGCGGCCAAGCCGCATCTGCGCAAATGGATCACCTTTCGACAACACAACCTCTTGGATCCGCTGCCAGCAGCACCGTTCGACCTGATTGTCGTCAAGAACGTCTTGATCTACTTCGATGCGGCCTCGAAGCAGCGCGTGTTTGACAACGTCGACCGCGCGCTCAAGCCCGGTGGACTGTTGATGACGGGCGCGGCCGAAGGAATCTCGGAGCTGCTAAAGCACTACGAGCGCCGTCATCCGTGGCTGCACCGAAAGACGTCGAATTCTGACGCACAACCATCTACTCATCCTGGGGGCAACGCTGATGGACACCAATGAACTCGGGCTGGACGACGACTTCATGGGTGGCATGCTCGCCGATTTTCTCGACGAGTCCCAGAGTTATCTTGGCCGCCTGAACGAGAACCTGTTGAAGCTCGACGAGATGGCCAGCGCGCTGGGCGAGGCCGCCACTCTGGATGTCGATGGCGAACTGCTGAATGAGATGTTTCGCGATGCTCACAGCCTCAAAGGGCTGTCGGCCATGTTGCAGCTCGACGACATCAACAGCCTGACTCACAAGATCGAAAACGTCTTCGACGCCGCCCGCAGCAACAGCCTGCGGATCACGCGCGGCGTGGTCGACGTGATGTTTCAGGCCTTCGATCAACTTACGGCGATGGTCGAAGACCTCAAGAGCCCGTCGGGTGCGCAACATGACGTGCAAGGTGTCGTCGACGCAATCCGCGAGATACTCGTAGCATGCGGCGCCGCCCGCGAACAGCGTTCCAACGCGGACGTGGAAGATGTGCTGAATGCGGTGCACGAAAGCGCTTCGTCCGGGCTCGTTGCGGCCGTGGTCGAACAGCAGCGTGATCCGTTCGAGAACGTCGTCGATGAGACGGAAATCGCGGACAAGTACCTGTCGATCTTCATCGACGAAACGGCAGAATCGCTAGACGCACTCTCCGAGTTCCTGTTGCACGCGGACGACGCGCAGATCGATCCCCTGCTCGTGGTTTGCCACCGCATCAAGGGCGGGGCCGCAGCTATCGGACTCAACCGTCTGGCCAAACTCGCGCACTCGATGGAGGACCTTTTGCAGGACATACGGGATGGCGGTTGCGCACTCACGGCGGGCATTGCCGACGCGCTGCTCACGGCAGGAGACGCGATTCGTCATTACGTTGAATCGCTCAAAGCCGGGCACCGTGACGACGATACGTTCCCCGAAGCCTATGCAACACTTCGCCATGCACGAGGCGATTTGTCGGCAGCCGGTGCGAACCCGTCGGAGCCAAATGCGGACGACCCCACTGCGTCGGATCCGGGACGGGAACGGCAGCCCTCTCGCATGCGCGCCAGCGACCGCGATCGGATGTTGGCCGCCATGCCGTCAGACGCTCGGGCCGTGCTGGGGATTGTCGTATTCGCGCCGCAAGCACCCCTAATCGATATCAAGGCGAGGTTGATCCAGCAGCGTCTCGTCAGCCTCGGCACACCGTTCTTTCTCGATCCGAGCGAACAGCAGATCGACGAAGGTGGCGAGTTCAATTGCCTCCTGTTCGGATTGACGACCGAACTCGACGTCGAGGACGTGAGGCAGCAGATCGACGTTGAAGGCGTCACGCGAATCGCCCTAGAGGTCGTCGATCCGACAAACCCCCCAGCGGTTGAAACGACGGAGCCCACCGGCACGCCCTCGCGCACGGCCGCAAGTTCCGGTAAGGAAAAGCCGGCCGAGACGCTGCGCGTCGATATCGAGCGGCTCGACAATCTCATGAACCTCGCGGGACAACTGGTCATCAACAAGGCGCGTTTCGGCCAGATTGGCGAGCGACTCAAAGAGGTCGGTTCGCGGAAACATGCGGGGCAGTGCTTGGAAAACGTTGCGACGCTGCTCGATCGCGTTGTCACCGACGCGCAACCGGTGAGCAGCCCCGCATTTGTCCAGTCGTTGCGCAGCCACGTCGAACAAATTCGAGGCGATCTGACGGTCGTTCAACAAGACCTCCGCAAACTGCGGACGGCACACAGCCTGGCCAACGAACTGACAGAAGCGGTTCACCAGTTGGACCGAGTTGCCGACGGCATCCAGAAGAGCGTGATGGACACGCGCATGGTTCCCATTGGGCCACTGTTCGGGCGATTTAAACGTGTCGTGCGCGACATCACGCGGGACAACGGAAAACAAGTGCAGTTGGTCATTCGGGGCGAAAAGACGGAGCTCGACAAACGAATGATCGACGAGTTGAGCGACCCGTTGATTCACATGGTGCGCAATGCTGCGGACCACGGCATTGAACTTCCCGAAGAGCGCGAGGCGGCCGGCAAGCGGTGCCAAGGAACCGTCACGCTCGACGCGTTTCACCGCGGCAATCGGATTTTTATACAGGTTCGCGACGACGGTCGTGGACTGGACGTTGAAAAACTCCGCACCAAGGCCATCTCTAAAGGTATCGTCACGGCCGCCGACGCCGAAAGATTATCGGAGCAGCAGGTCTATCAGTTGATCTGGGAGCCCGGATTCAGCACGGCAGAGAAAGTCACGGAAGTCTCGGGCCGTGGCATGGGAATGGACATCGTGCGATCGAAGATCGAGCAGATCAACGGTGCCGTGGAGATCGAGAGCGAAGACGGTGCCGGCACGACCATCACCATCAAGCTGCCTTTGACGATGGCCATCCTGCCGAGTCTGCTCACTGTGATCGCGCACGACGTGTTTGCCATACCTGTCGAATCCGTCATCGAAATCGTGCGCGTTCGCCGAGAAGATTTTGCCACGGTGCACGGGAAGGAGACTGCAAACATACGCGGCCGTGTGATTTCGGTCGTCGAACTTGCCGAGCTCTTCAGCTGGAACTCGAACCATCCGTGCACTGCGGAAGAGGGAGAAGAACGCACGCTCGTCATCGTTGGTACAGATGGTGATGAGCTGGGATTGGCCGTCGATGCGCTCGTCGGAGAAGCTGACATCGTCATCAAGACGCTTGACGAAAACTTCCAGAATGTCGAGGGGCTCGCCGGAGCCAGCATACTGGGCGATGGGCGGGTCTCCTTGATTCTCGACGTGGCGGCCATGCTTTCGATGGCGCTGCGTGACGCTGCGGCCGCCCAATCACAGGTTGCGCAGTGCGCACGTGACTCGGCTTATGAGGAACGACTCGACTCGGACGATGCCACCAGCGAAAGAAGGGGCCGGCATGACGAACACCAAGATGCTTGAACCTGAGCTGCAAGCGCTGGCACAGTTCTTTGCCGCCGCCACACAGCATGCGTCGATTGCGATGTGTCAGTGGACGCGTGGCCACATGACACTCTCTGTAGACGAAATCTGCGTTGCTCCCGTGGAAAACCTGGCGAAATGCATGAACCTGGACACCGAGCTCATGACGCCGGTCGCCATGGTCGTCGTCGACGTCCAGGGACATTGTGGCGGCCAGTTGATTCTCGCGTTCGACGAAACGCATGGGCGCCGACTTGCAGCCAGTCTGCTGGGACGCGAACTCAATGGCGATCCCCAATGGAGCGATCTCGAGAAATCGGCCGTCATGGAAACCGGCAACATCCTGAGCTCCGCGTACCTCAATGAAATGACGCGCCTGACCGATCGACCCTTGCAGCCCTCGGCTCCGTACTTCTGTCAAGACTTCGGTGGCAGTGTGCTCCAGCAAGCGGTTGCTGCGCAGGCGATGTTGAGCGACCGAATCCTCGTGTGTCGCACGCAGTTCCAATTCGACCAAGAGCAGGTCAACTGGAACGTGTTCTTCGTTCCACAGGAAACGCTATTGCGCGCGATGCAAGAATCGGTTTGTTCAGCCAACTGAATCCCATAGCACCTTGCCGCGACCGCGACGTTCGGCCTAGCGGAGCAAATACCTATGAGCAGCAGCACGACCAGCATCGAAGGCGTAGCAATCAACGTGGGCATGGCGCAGGTCGCTCTCATCGGCGGCGCCGATATCGCACGCACGGTCCTTGGCTCCTGCCTGGGAGTCGTCTTATACCACCGCCGCCTGAACAACGCCGCCGTCGCTCACATTGTTCTTCCGTACTCCGGTCTCCATGCCGGACCACCGGGAAAATTCGCCGATACCGCAGTGCCCCACATGCTCGATCTGCTGGCCGCAGAAGGCGCGCTGCGCCACGAACTCGTGGCCAAGGTAACCGGCGGTGCCAATGTGTTGGCCGGATCAGGGCCGATGCAAATTGGAAAAGAGAACTACTCGGCAACGGCCAGATTGCTGCGAGAGCTTCGGCTACCGATTGTCGCAGAACACATCGGTGGAACGAAGGGCCGTCGCGTCACGTTCGAGGGCGACACGGGCAACCTGAGAATTGAGACGATTGGCGAACCCGAAATTGTGATTTAGCAACACAGGCAAGGGCCTGATCAGCGCACAGCGGCTGGCGCGCCGCCATGGTTGAAAGGTTACACAATGTCGAAGACTTTACTCGTCACCGACGACGCCATGATTATTCGTGAGATGATCAAAGAAGCCGCTCGGGACGCCGGGTGGGAAATCGCCGGTGAAGCGACAAACGGTCACGAGGCGATCGAGCAATTCGACACCCTTGAACCTGATGCTGTCACGCTCGATCTTGTCATGCCCGAGTACGACGGCATCCACGCGCTCAAAGGCATCATGCAACGTGACTCATCCGCACGCGTGCTGGTCGTCAGCGCGCTCGAACAGACTGAGATTCTGAAACAAGCCATTCAACTTGGCGCGCGCGACTTCATCGTGAAACCGTTTTCCAACGATCAGTTGCGCGTCGCACTGGCAAAGATAGCCAGCACTGAATCGAATACTTCCATCGCCACAGCGGCAGCCGCGACATAGAAGGGCACGATTTCCATGAGCAATCGAATCGGCAGCATCCTCCTGGAACGGGACATTCTGCTCGAAAGCGGCACCAATGAGGTCGAGGTGTTGGTCTTTCGGGTCGGTGTGTATCGACTCGGAATCAATGTAGCGAAAGTCCGCGAGATTCTTCCTGCGCAAGAAATCACCCGGCTCCCTAATTCGCACGCGGCACTGGTCGGCTGTTTTCGACTCCGCGACGTGGTCGTCCCTTGTGTTTCGCTGCATTGCAGCCTGAACCAGCACCCCGAAGCCTTGCGCTCCGGCACGCTCATTCTCACGGAGTTCAACCATTCGCAAACGGCCTTCATCGTCGATCAGGTCGAGCGCATCCATCGCATGAGCTGGGAAAAGATCTTGCCGGTCCCCTCCATCGTGATTGACGTGGCCTGTCCGGTCACGGGCGTGCTGGATCTGGAAGGCGATCTGGTCATCATGCTCGACTTTGAATCCATCGCTGCTCAGATCTCGCATGAAAACCAGGAAGTAACTGCCGTGGCCAATCCGCAGGACATTCCACGTGCGTCGTTTCGAGTCTTGGTAGCCGATGACTCGGGAACCGTCCGTAAAGCCATCGTGTCGATTCTGCGCAAGAGCGGGTACGAAGATGTCATTTGTTTTGAACACGGTCGGCAGGCCTGGGATTGGATTCGGGAGCAACTCGCACAGAAACCCACGGAAGGTGCCGTTGCCGACCTATTGATTTCCGATGTTGAGATGCCCGCCATGGACGGCTTTCACCTGACGCGCAACATCAAACAACACGACAGGCTGTCTGGATTGCCAGTGGTGCTGTACTCATCGATTCTCACGCCCGACAACCTCAAAAAAGGTAAGGCGGTGGGCGCGGACGCGCAGATCACGAAGCCGGAATTGTCCAAAGTCGTTGAGCTTGCAGACGAGTACGCGGCGAAACGAGTCTCGCGAACGACCTCCGGTGACTGCCCCGCAACGGATAGTGCCCTTGCTGGTGCCGCGGCAGGCGATGTCGCGACGGTGATTGCCGCTCCAACCTGATCACGATCTCGCTCGACTGCCGGGATGTATTGAACAGCCCGCCAGCCTCGCAGCCTGCGCGACGAAAACTCCCCTCCGACACGATTGACCGAAGATGAGCACGAAACCGATTCAGGTTCTGGTGGTCGACGACAGCGCACTGTTGCGCAGCATCATTTGCGAGGCCATCGCCGAGACCGACGGACTTGCCGTGATCGGAACTGCGCGCGATGGCGAAGAAGCCATCGCCCGAATAGGAGAACTGAAGCCCGATGTGGTGACGCTGGACGTGTTGATGCCGCGGCTGGATGGCCTGGAAGTTCTGCGCCGGGTTCTGCAAAACGACCCGATCCCCGTCATCATGGTAAGCGCGGTGACGCAGCGGGCGGCGCACGTCACGCTGCAAGCTCTGGAGATCGGCGCGCTGGACTATGTTTCCAAGCCGCAACGCAGAGACTCGCTCGACGATGCGTTCCGAAGCGAGTTGGTTCACAAAATACGCGTCTTGGCTGGAGCAGACGTCAAACGCCTCTTGCGAATTCGCAGGGCGCGCAAAGATCGCTCTTCCCACACCGCGCAGAATCTGACGCGGACGGGCACCGCGGTGAAATCGCCGGAATACGAAGGCTGCTGCATCGCATTGGGCATCTCAACCGGTGGACCACCGGCTCTCGCGCGTGTATTTCAAATACTCAGGCCGCCGCTGCCCGCCATGGTGATCGTGCAGCACATGCCGCAGAACTTCACGCGGCCATTTGCTCAGCGACTCGATTCCATTTCGGCGCTGTCAATCAAAGAAGCTGAACACGGTGACATCTTGCGTCCCAACTGTGCCTTCATCGCACCGGGTGGCCACCATCTCCATTTGCGCAAACGCGGTGCAGGCGTCTCGCTCAGCGTCGGCAGCGGACAACCTGTCAGCGGCCACAGACCCTCGATCGACGTGATGATGACGGACGCGGCCCAGATTTACGCGCAGCGCTGTCTGGGAATCATCATGACCGGAATGGGCCACGACGGTGCGGCCGGGTGCCAGGCAATCCGCGAGGCGGGCGGGTTCGTTCTCGGACAGGACGAGGCCACCTCGGATGTTTACGGCATGAACAAGGTCGCGTTTCAAAGTGGGTCCGTCGATCAACAGTTTGGACTCGACGAGTTGCCAGGTTTGCTCGCAAGTACCTGCCGCAGCAGACTCGCCCCCGTGCGAAACCAACAACACACAGGCCAAGCCCTGTCCAACAAGATCTGACTCATCCATCTTACCTAGTGGGGGCAGACCAATGGGCACCAAGACTCTCGTAGCGGACGACTCGGGCACGATGCGGAAGATCATCATCCGCTCGCTGAATGCGCTGGGCATTGCTGATGTCATCGAGGCAGCCGACGGCGATGAAGCATGCGAGTTGTTCGCACAGCATCAGTTTGATCTCGTGCTGACCGACTGGAACATGCCCGGCAAGTCGGGACTCGAAGTCGTCCAACACATTCGTGCAGCCGGATCGACGATTCCCGTGATGCTGATCACGACCGAAGGCGAGAAGAGCCGTGTCTTGAAAGCCATTCAAGCAGGTGTATCAGACTATGTGGTCAAGCCGTTTGATGCGAAGACCCTACGCGAAAAGATTGAAAAGCATCTTGGCTTGGTGGGGAATCAATCGGGAGCATAGCTCGACCCACCGTCGACGCGAATTCGATCTGTCCGTTCATCGTGGCCATGACAACCGTCTTTCGCACCATGCTGAAGTGCGAACTCAGGCGTGGTGAAGTCCATCTCGCGTGACATGTCGCAACCGACCATGACATCAGCGGCGTCATCGGATTCTCAGGCGGAGCCAGCGGCACCGTCGTGCTCGAAACGGCCACACGCGCAACCAGAATACTACTCGGCGAGCGCCCCGAGTCCGTGAGCGCCAATGTCGTGCATGCCATCAGCGAACTGACCAACATCGTGGCCGGCTAGGCCAAAGCGCAACCTGAGCACCTCAACTGGAGACCGATCTGCTTGGACGTCGGTCTCAGCGAAGAAACGAGGCCCACAGGCAGAGCGGGGGCGCGCCGCAGAACGCCTGCTGACCGGCAGCACCGAGCGACGTCATATAGAGGCCAGCGTGCCGTGTGGTCATTACCTCAGAGCGCGGCTTTGACTGTAGCCACCGCTGCCCAGCTCGGACGGTTGTCGGGTGCCTCGCTCTCGAGTGCTCAGGGCGCGGCAAACGCCGCGCGTGGCCACACATCGTGTTCGCGCCCCACCCGCCGCATTCTCGCTCACTTATCACTCGATGCCCGAGCCAAGAACTCGGCAAAACCGCGATCTGCGCTCGACCAACATGGTCATGAATACTCGCACCGCGGGAATTACCTCAGGGGCTCGCGCAAGGCTTACGCGGGGCCACCGCTAGGCGCGTCGGGCGAGCAACCCTCACGGGTTTTCCGCAGGTATGCGAAAGCTCGAATTGTGGGCTTCCGCAAAACGGAGTCGGAATTCCGATTTTTGTCCAACTTGGTATGAGATCGCGGCGAAAACAATAACGGGCGATAATTCGCTGCCAGGGTGATCGCGCTTCCATATCTTACATTCGGGCGCCGTTCATGAAGCGTGTCAGGGGCTAGGAACGTGCGGGGAACATCCACGGTATTCATCGTTGATCAGGACCGATCATTCCGCGACACAGTGCGAGACATTGTCGACGGGCTGGGCTTAGATTCACAGCTGTTTACCTGCGGAAGCGAGTTTATTGACGGGTATGACGCGGCGCTCCGTGGTTGTCTCGTCGCTGAACTTCTCCTTCCCGACATGACGACACCACAACTGCTGATGGCGCTGCGCGATCGGGACGTCGAGATTCCAACGATCGTGGCAACCGCCGATTCAGAGGTTGCGATGGCCGTGGCCGCGATGCGCGCCGGAGCCATTACGTGTTTGCGCAAGCCGTGTTGTCCAGGCGAGTTGGCAAGCTTGGTTCGTGAAGCCATTCGACACGATCTGGAGCGGAGCAAAAAGAAAGCCTGTCGACGGGAGATCCAGCAGAGACTGGACTGCTTGACAGCTGATGAAACGAAAACCATGAACATGGTGATTCAGGGCGTCGCCAACAAAGTCATTGCCCGCAGGCTCAATGTGAGCATGCGCACCGTCGAAGCTCGTCGGCAGCGCGTCCTCTGGAAGATGGGCGTCGACACTGCTCCTGAGCTCGCCCAACTTGTCACCTGGTACCGCGGCGACGCTCCCGTCCTGCTGCGCCACCTCGAAATTGAGCCCGATTTCCAGACGGCCATCGGTACAAAGGGTTGCTGACACGGAGGGTGGGTGAATTCCGATGACGTCGGCGCAGCTCCGACGAAGTGCCATGACTTGCCGGCTCAAGTTGACTGTCAACTAGATCGACGCCGCCGGCAATTCGAAACGCTCCCGCCGCGGGCGGTCCAGGTACTCGTTGGCCTCGCTGTCGTTGACGAACCGTTCCTGATGCGGATCCCAAGTTAGCGGTCGCCCCACCGCGCGGGTGATGTTGGCCAGGTGGCAGACGGTTACCGAGCGATGACCGATCTCGACGTCGGCAACGGGTAGCTCTCGCGAGCGGATGCAGTCGAGCCAGTCTTGCAGATGCCACCGCGCCTGCCAGAGCGCCACGTCGTCGCTCCATTTGCGCTGCTCTTCGGCCAGATCGAGTTGGCGTTTCAATTCCATCGCGATCTCGGGTGGATTCGATGCGAACTTGTTGCGGTTGATTTCCAGCTTGCCGCCCTCGCAGATGAAGACGGCGCCGCCCATGGGCCCGCTGCCCGGTTCGAGCACAAACTCAACTTCGACTCCATGGGCATAGCGCATGGCGACTTGGCCACTGGGTCCATCGGTCAAAGGCCACATGGCAACCGGGCCCGTGTGATCGGTGCCCAGCGCCCACTGAATCTGGTCGATGCCGTGAGCGCCCCAGTTGGTCATCTCGCCACCGGCGAAGTCGCGCCACCGCATCCATCCCATCCAGTCGGGATGGTACTCGCGCCAAGCTGCCTGATTGAGCCACATATCCCAATCGAGTCCAGTTGGCGTTTCCTCACCCGACGGGTACTCCGTGGGCGACGCCTCGGCGCCTGAATAGTTCATCGCGCGGACCTTGAGCACGTTTCCCAGTCCGCTGCTGCGGACGAGCTCGCACGCGATGCGATTGATTGCCATCGATCGTTGCTGCGTGCCGACCTGCAGTATCCGCTCGTGTTTGCGGACTGCGTCGACCAGCGCCCGCCCTTCGCGCACGTAGAGCGTGAGCGGCTTCTCCGCGTAAATGTCTTTGCCGGCCTGAGCGGCATGGATGCAGGGCAGCACGCGCTGAAACTCGCCGGTGGCCACTATGACCGCGTCGATGTCTTGCCGGTCCAACAGGTAACGATAGTCCTGATAGACGTCCCAGGCCGCATCGGCTTCGGACTTGAATTCCTCTGCGCGGGGCAGATTACAGTCTGCGAGAGCAACGATCTGTGCAGACTCAGGCAGTTGCTCGAGCAACTGTCGCGCTCGGCCGCCGACTCCGATCGCGCCGATCGTTATCCGTTCGTTCGCGCCGAGGAGGCGCTCGGCCGCCAGTGTGCGCTGGGACTTCAGCAATGAGCCACCCAGAGTACTGGCCGCCGCGGTCGTGGCCGCTGTCGACTTCAGGAAATGTCGGCGGGTGACCTGATGCGGCCGGGGACGGGATGGCAGCGACATGATCGCCCCTCTGCACTCGGTGAATGATCCCCCCAGCTTAACGAGTAGGCCGATGAGACTCCAACGAGTTTCGCGACAGGCCGTCTGGCACCGGTAACGGCTGTCGTTCGCTCTGCCCTGAACTGCGCGGCATGCGAAGACGGCGCCGGCGCGTTCAAGTACAATTCTTCTCAACCGGCTCCCAGGTGGTCCTGTATGGTGTGCCGGAAAATCCGCTCGATGTCCCTGCGCGAATTCCAGGACGTCATTCGCCGGCGTCGGGCGATGTCCGCTGCCACACGCACACTGCTCGGCAAGCCAGCAGTGGCACCCGATCCCAGCGTTCAAACGGGCTCAACCGAAGACAGTCGAGGCGGCCGCAAAGTGCGAGGCTTCTTGATCGCTGCGAAACTGCTCTTGCTGGCCAGCGGCGTTGCGCTGGCGCTTGCGCCCCAGAGCTGCAAAGCATCCGAGCAGCCCAGCGCCAAGCAGATCGAGTTCTTTGAGTCCCGCATCCGCCCGGCCCTGGTTGCCAATTGCTACGAGTGCCACAACTCATCGGACACGGCCGAAGGTGGACTGGCCGTCGACCATCGCCGCGCGCTGTTGGCCGGTGGTGAAGGTGGGCCGGTCATCGCGGCTGGGAAGCCTCAACAGAGCCGGCTGTTGCCGATACTGCGGCACGAGGTCGCGGATCTGGAGATGCCGCTGGGCGGGCCCAAACTGGCCGACGGTGTCATCGCCGATTTCGAAGCGTGGATCGCGATGGGAGCACCCGATCCGCGCGATGAACCTCTCACCGAAGACGAGTTGGCTGCAGCCACCTCGTGGGAGACGTTGTTCGAGCAACGCAAACAATGGTGGAGCTTTCAGCCGATTCGCCACCCAGAGGTGCCTGAGACTCCCAGCGTGGCTGGCTCCATTCACCCAGTGGATGCGTTTCTGCTCGCCGAGTTCGATCGCCACGGCTTGCAGCCTGCCGGGCGAGCCGAGCCACGGACGCTGGTGAGGCGGGCGTTTTTCGTGTTGATCGGACTGCCGCCGACGCCCAAAGAAGCCGAGCGCTGGTCGGAATGGGTCACACGACAGCACGGGTTCGAAGAACTAATCGACGATTTGCTCGCGCGTCCGCAGTTTGGCGAGCGGTGGGCGCGGCATTGGATGGACTGGATTCGCTATGCAGAGTCGCACGGCTCTGAGGGTGATCCACCCATCGAAAACGCCTGGCACTACCGCGACTATCTGATTCGAGCGCTCAACGACGACGTGCCTTACGACCAGCTCGTGCGGGAACACGTTGCGGGCGACTTGCTCGAAAACCCGCGCATCAACCATGAACTGGAAATCAACGAATCGCGGATTGGGCCCGCCCACTGGCGGATGGTGTTTCATGGGTTTGCACCGACCGATGCTCTGGACGAGAAGGTTCGTTTCACGGACGACCAGATCAACGCCTTCTCCAAGGCGTTTCTGGGGCTGACGATTTCCTGCGCGCGCTGTCACGATCACAAGTTCGACGCAATTTCGCAGCGTGACTACTACGCGTTGTTTGGCATTCTCGGATCCTGTCGACCCGGGCGCGTCGTCATCGACGCCGAGGGGCGGCTCGCGCGCCATCGCGATGAGCTGGCCGCGCTCAAGCCGCAGATTCGCGCCGCAGTGGCAGCCGACTGGATACAGGCGATTGAACCCTGGGAGCCTGAGCGGCTGGAGCAACTTGCCCGGGACAACTCGGACGACAATCGGCCGCCCCTTCTGCACGTGTGGGCTCGCACCCAGCGTGAAGTTGCCAGCGGTGTTGAATTTTCAACCGCTTGGAACGATCGCGTCCGCGAGTGGCGCGAATCCTCAACACGGCGAGTCGACCAACCATCTCCACGCGCATCGTGGCGTTCGGATCTCGGTGACGCTGACGATGCCGCCCAGTGGTTCGCCACAGGAGAAGGGCTCCGCGGGGCACCGCACCCGGCGGGCGCATTTGCGATCGCGATTGACGGGCAGGAAGCTCTGACAGGGATTTACCCGGCGGGCGTGTACTCACATGCTCTCTCAACAAAAGATGCTGCCCGGCTGACGTCTCGCGACCTGCATCTCGATGGCGAATATGAACTGTGGTTGCGCGTGTTGGGCGACGGTGGCGCCACGGTGCGTTATGCCGTGCAGAACTACCCGCGCAGTGGCACCGTCTACCCGGTCACCGAGCTGTCGCCCACTTGGCGGTGGCAGAAGTACGACCTGACCTACTGGAACGGCGACTCGATTCACGTCGAGCTGACTTCGGCCATGGATGCGCCGCTGTTGGTCAAGAACAAACCTCGTTCGTGGTTTGGCATCCGCGAGGCGTTGCTGCTGCCGAAAGGCGAACCGGCTCCCGAAACTACCGACGGTGAGGAGATCGATTGGCTCTTCGAATCGATGGCCCAGGCGCCACCGAAGTCGTTGGCCGACTTGGCTGCCGGCTACTCAGCGGCGATCGTCCAAGCCGCGGCGGCTTGGCGAGACGAAGCGATCAGTGACGCTCAAGCTGTGTTTCTCGCCGCGTGTCTGGAGCAAGGGTTCGTTGCAAACGATCTCGAACGGCTGCCGGTAGCCGCGCCTCTGGTGCGGAAGTATCGCGATCTGGAAAACGAACTCGCCGTGCCCACCAGAGTGCCGGGCGTCGAGGAGACTGTCGGCCGCGATCAACCGCTCTTCGAGCGCGGCAATCACCAACAGCCAAGCGACGACGTCCCGCGACGATTCATCGAGGCCATCGATGCCACACCATACGACACGTTGCTGAGCGGACGACGGCAACTGGCCGAGGACCTGCTGCGCGACGACAACCCCTTCACCCGCCGCGTGATCGTCAACCGCCTTTGGCATCACCTTTTCGGCCGCGGCATTGTGCCCACGCCTGACAACTTCGGTCGCCTCGGCGAAACGCCATCCCATCCTGAGTTGCTCGATTGGCTGGCGCAGCGCTTCGCGGATGACGGCTGGTCACTCAAAGCCGCGATTCGCCTCATGGTGACTTCCAGCGCATGGCAACGCGACTCGCGCCCAGCGCCCGCAGCAACGGAGATCGATCCCCAAAACCGGCTGCTAGCGCACGCGCACATCCGCCGTTTGGAGGCCGAAGCCATTCGCGATGGGCTGTTGGCCGCTTCCGGCGAACTGAGCGGTGAAATGTACGGCGCACCGGTGGGTGGCGAGTCAAATCGACGCAGCATCTACATCCGCGTCGTTCGCAACGCGCTCGATCCGTTTCTGCGGGCGTTCGACTTTCCAGAGCCGTTCACCGCGACCGGGCGGCGATCGGTGACGAACGTGCCGGCTCAATCGTTGACGCTGATGAACGACCCGTTGGTCACTGCCAGCGCGCGAGCGTGGGCCGAGCGAATTCTGGCCAACGATGAGCTGTCGGACGCGGAGTCTCGGATGCAGGAGATGTTCTCGACCGCGCTAGGTCGGCGCGCGGACGCCGCAGAGATTGCAACGCTGACCGACTATCTGTCCGATATCGAGCAAACGCACTTGCAAATACTGGCGCGACGCACAGAACTGCAAAACCAACTCGACGCGTGCCGCGAGGAAATAGGCGAATTGATCGAGCCAATCCGCGCTCGGTTACTTGAGGAGGCCGAGACAAGTGCAGCGCCCCTGCCCGAGTCGATACCATCTCCGATTGCTCTCTGGGAATTCGAAGAAGATTTCCGAGACGCAATCGGCAGCATCAGCGGCACGCCCCACGATGGAGCGAGGATCGAAGGCGGCGCTCTGGTCGTCGATGGGCAGGGCGGGCATGTCGTCACCGAGCCGCTCGCGCAGCCACTGCGCGAGAAGACCCTGGAAGCGTGGGTGCAGCTCGATCAACTCGAACAACAGGGTGGCGGTGTGATGACCGTCCAAAGCCCGGACGGTGTGACATTTGATTCGATTGTCTTCGCCGAACAGAGCCCGCGCCGCTGGCTGGCGGGCAGCAACAGCTTTCGACGCACGCGGCCCTTCGGCGGTGGCGAGGAGGTCGACGCCGCGGCCCGTCCGGTACACGTGGCGATTGCCTATCACGCGGACGGCCGTATCGTCGGCTATCGCGAAGGCCGACCGTATGGCGAGGCGTATGCAAGCGACGGGCCGGTTGAGTTCCCGGCGGGACAAGCGACCATCAGCTTCGGCGTGCGACACCTGCCCGCCGGCGGCAATCGAATGCTGGCCGGGCGCATCTTGCGTGCAAGACTCTACGATCGTGCCCTCGAAGACGACGACATCCTAGCGAGCTGGCAACTCGGCGGGGCCTACATCACCGATGCTCAGGTCATGGCCGCGCTGCCGCCGGCAGATCGCGAGCGAGTCGAAACCGGCCGACAGAAGCTTGCGCAACTCGCAGCGCAGATCGAAACCTTAGGGGCCGTTCCCGAGTCGTTCGACGAGTTGGAACTGTGGACCGAGGTAGCCCGCGCCATGTTCAGCCTCAAAGAATTCATCTACCTCAAGTAGCCGCCATGCACGAGCGCTTCGCCCAACCGCTATCGATTTCTCGCCGACAGCTACTGGCGCGGGTGTCCAATGGTTTCGGGGCGGTGGCGCTGGCCGGCCTGATGGCCGATTCCGCCTCTGCAGCGCCGGGCGAACTGCCGCAGGGCGCTGCGTTGACTGCGCCACACCACGAGCCGAAAGCCAAACACGTCATCTTCTGCTACATGTCGGGCGGCGTTTCGCACGTCGACTCGTTCGACCCTAAACCGCGATTGCAGTCCGACCACGGCCAGCCGATGCCGGTGAAGATTGAACGCACCCAGTTCAACAACAACGGCAACATCATGGCCAGCCCCTTCGAGTTTTCCCCGGCGGGCGAGAGCGGGATTCCCATCAGCAACATGTTTCCCTGCATTGCCACCTGCGCCGACGAACTGGCCGTCGTGCGGTCGATGACCACGAGCTTCAACGAGCACGCGCAGGGCAACTTCTTCATGCACAGCGGATTCCCGTTTCTCGGCTACCCGGGCGCGGGCGCGTGGGTTTCCTATGGCCTGGGCACGGAGAACCGCGACTTGCCCGGCTACGTCGTGCTGCAAAGCGGCAACGCCGTGCCTCCTCACGGCGGCGTGGCGTTGTTCAGCAACGGCTTCCTCCCAGGCCAGCATCAAGGATCGATCTTGAAAGCCGACCAGCCATCGGCCATTCGCAATATCCAGCCCCGAGAGCCGCTTGGTCTTCAACGTCGCCGGCTCGATCTTGTTCGCGCCTTCGATGAGCCATATCTCGAGTCGACCGGCGGCGAAGCAGAAATCGAGGCGGCCATCGTGAACTACGAGACCGCCTTCCGCATGCAAGCGGCGGTGCCGGAGCTGTGCGATATCTCGGGCGAAACGGAGCACACGCTCGAGCTCTACGGCGTCGAATCACCCAACACCCAAAAGTCAGCCTACGCCCGACAGTGTCTGTTGGCGCGGCGATTGGTTGAACGCGGCGTGCGGTTCATCGAACTGAGTTGCCTGACGCAGGGCATCGGCGCCGGCGGCGCGCCGAATCCCTGGGATCAGCACAGCGATCTCGAGAAAGGTCACCGCGCCATGAGCCAACAAGTCGATCAGCCGATTGCGGCTCTGATTCAAGACCTCCGGCAGCGCGGATTACTGGACCAGACGCTCATCGTGTGGGCCGGAGAGTTCGGACGAACGCCCTTCTCGCAGGGCAGCAACGGACGCGACCACAACCCATTCGGCTTCAGCGTCTGGTTTGCCGGCGGCGGCGTGAAGGGCGGCACGATCTACGGCGCCACTGACGAGTTCGGATACCACGTCGTCGAAAACAAGTGCACCGTCTACGACATGTGGGCCACCGTGCTCCACCAACTCGGCGTCGACCACGAGAAGCTGACCTTCCGCTACGGAGGCCGCGACATACGCCTCACCGACGTCCACGGAAACGTGCTGCACAAGATTCTCGCCTAGTCACGTCTGAACCAGCGAGAGTGACCCACACCTCCAGACGGCGGGCGACGATGGGGCCAGGTTCCCAGACAACTTCCTCTCGTCGGGCGTCATATTGCCCGCTGGTCGAGATCACTGGTAGAGGTTGTCTCACCGGCCAATCTGCTAGGGCTGTGCGGCAGCGCTAGCGATTAGGTCGTGGGCCGAGATCATCGCCAAATCGCGTCCCGCGCGTAGTCGGAGAAGCCCCCAAGGTCACCAAGTCAGGTCTCGGACGGCGCCCACTTGCCCGCCAAGGCTGACTGTTTGTCCATTGTTGTTGGCAACTACTTCGGAGACTCGCGGCACGCCCCCTGTCGTGCTAGGCGCCCCAAGCATAGGTAGGGCGCCTGTGCCGTCTGGCAAGTAGCGGGAAAACGGCGTTCCTGGTCCCGGCAGCTGACCATGTCTCAGGCGAGGCCTAGAAAACCATGTTGTACATAGCGAGTGAGGGTGAAGTTGGCGAACACAAATTCTTGCCAATGGGCTTATGATTCTGCGATGCGCGTGTAGAATCATCGGCGTACTGTGGTCGGGCAGGCGGAGGGAAGAATTGTCCTTGGTACTTGACTGGCGCAAGGATGGCGGCAGCAGATCGAATGGAGCTGCCCAATGGTGGAGGGGCAACCGTCGAACACCGCCTCGACGCCACCGGCCGCTGAACAGCGACTTCGGACCGGGCTGAACGCGCTCTTCGAGGCCCGCCTTTATGCGGTGGACCTCAGATGCGACGCGTGGGATCTCGCTGTCGAGCTCCAAACTCTCCAATCGCAGGGTGTTCAGTCGAGCGATCTGCGTTGGATGGTTCTCAGGGGCTATGTGGCCCACGCTCGTGAGTCGACTGCTCGCGACCAGGATGGCCGCGCTTTCGAGCGTGCCGGCAATCTGACATTTGGCCCCCAGAGCTGCTTCGTGCTAACGGACGCCGGCGCGAACGTGGCGCGCAGCGTCCTGCAGGAACCATCAGCAGTTCTGCTCGCTGAGAGCGTTTTGCCGGCAGACCAGACCACGCGAGTCGCAGCGAGCCATATCAACGGTAGCCCGACCGAAGAAACGCTGTTGCCGACCTGGGATCCTGATCGTCACCAACTGCGAATCGGCTCGGTGATCGTCAAGGAATTCAAGCTGAGTTCGCGCAACCAAGAAGCGGTGCTGATGGCTTTTGAGGAGGAAGGCTGGCCTCCCCGGATCGACGACCCGTTGCCGCATCGACACGGGCTCGATCCGAAGCAGCGGCTGCACAACACGATCAAGAGCCTCAATCGCAATCAGCGCAATCGCAGGCTCCGTTTCATGGGCGACGGGACGGGCGAGGCGATTCGTTGGGAGCTGATTCCGGCGTTCGAGCGCAATGGCGCGAAGTGAACGATAAAGGTGCGCGGTCGCGTTCGCTACGGAGCCTGATGCGCCGCGCCGGGGATCGCACCCATTTCGCACCCGGGCAACCCCTAGCGCTCCCCTTTTGCAGCGCCGCCGGTCAACGATAGAGTCACCACCCAAGCGATTGGTGGTCGCGCGGTACTGCGCGGGGCTCGACCCTTGCCATGAGTTGGCATTCGTGCGCGGAGTGCTGATCGCCGGCAATCCGGAAACGTTCGCAGTCGGAACAGGCGCCCTTGGGCCACTGGCCGCCGAACCGGCGTTACCACAACCATCTGAGCGGCGGGCACATGGGAAACAGTGCCCAGATTGGGTACGGGTGGCACCGGGATCTGCCAGACTTTCGCGACTACAGTCCGCGGTCACCGCTGCCGGAAGAGAGCCTGCGGAAGCTGAGGCTCGCGCGCGGAGCTCGTGGTGGCCTTCCACCCAGCGTGGATCTCCGCGAGTTCTTCGGCGAAGTCTTCGATCAAGACGACCTCTGCGGATCGGCTGCGCAGGCCTGTGTGGGGCTGATTCGCTATTTCGAGCTTCGGGCGCACGGCCGAAACGCTGCGCCTTCGCGGCTCTTCGTCCACCAACAGGCGCTGCGACTGGCAGAGGCAGGCAACGCCGCGGTCGACCTTCGCACGACGCTCAAGGCGATCGTCCGGTTCGGCATTCCGCCCGAGCGATTGTGGGCTGACCAAGCGGTCAATCCCGCAGCGACTCCAGATCCTACTCTGTTCGCCTATCGCGATGCATATCAGGGCCTTCAGTACGTGCGGCTCGACGCGTGCAATCAGTCGGGCGAGCAAACGTTGCAGACCGTCAAGGCCTTTTTGGGCGCAGGGTTTCCGGCGGCATTCGGCTTTCCTGTGCCATCATCGATCGGGGGCGATGCCGACATCCCCTACCGGCCGACGTTTGACGATGTCGAAGGCGGACAGGCGGTGGTCGCAGTGGGCTACGACGATCGCCGGCCGGGGGCCACCCGCGGGGCGCTCTTGGTGCGCAACTCCTGGGGATCGGATTGGGGTGAGGAAGGTTACGGATGGTTGCCGTACGGCTACGTGCAAGATCAACTGGCCGTCGATTTTTGGACGCTGCTGAAGCCCGACTGGCTCGCCTCGGGCGAGTTTCGCCGGCCGCGCCTCGACGCAAGTTCTAAGCGCAGCAGTCCCGCAAGCGATCGTAGCTGATGGCCTGGGATCGCGCTGGCAGCAGCGGCAGTCGTTCGCCCCTCGTGCGCCAAGACGGCAACGACTCAGGGCAGATTGAGTCGCCGCGCACCGCAGCATCTCCCGCCACGCGCTAACCACAAAGCGCCCCACGCTTCACCCAGACCGCCCGTTGTGTAAGCAGCGGGCGAGCCTACTGTAGCGGGAAGCCGCAACGCGACGTACGCGAAACCTGCCCATCTTGTCAGGCCGAACTCAGGTGGCGACTTCAGTGGAAACACAACCGACAGTTCGAGATGTCGGCCGCGCGCTGCTGCGGCACAAGAAGAAGATGGCCGCCTTCTTCGTGGTCACCATGGGGCTGGTCGTCGTCGCGCTCGCTCTGTGGCCACCCACGTACGCTTCCGAGGCGATGCTCTACGTCCGCCCCGGTCGCGAGCAACTGACGCTCGATCCTGTCACGACCACCGACGAAACGATCCACATGGAGCGGTTGGAGAGCCGCACGATCACTTCAGTCATGCGGCTCTTGGAGAGTCGCGTTATCGCCGAGCGCGTTGTCGACGAACTGGGTGCCGAAGCGATTCTCAATCCAACGGCCGACGCCCCAGCCGGCAGCATCCCGGTCGACACCATCACGCGTTCGCTCGGCAAGTGGCTTGGAAGGGCTGCGGAAGAGCAGCCAGACACCGAAGGCCAACGCAACCTGGCCGTCCTGCAAGTCGTGGATTCGATCACGGTTGCGGCTCCCGAGGAGTCGAACGTGATCTCGGTGACGTGTACGGCCGACTCGCCGCTATTGGCGCAAAGCATCACCGCTGAGTATTGCACGAGCTTCCTGAGAGAGCACGCGCGGCTCAGCCGCACACAGGGGACCCACGCTTTTTTTTCCGAGCAGGTCGAGTTGCTGGCGCAACAGCTTGCGTCCGCCGAACGGGAACTGCGCGAGGCTAAGAACGAATACGATCTGTTGGGCATCGAAGGTCAGCGCGAGATTCTGGAAGCCGAAGTACGTGAAGTCGAGATTGCCGCGCTCGATGCCGAGTCGTCGCTGTCCGCGGCCGAAGCCCGCGTCGAGTTTCTCAAGCAGCAGCTCCGTGAAACGTCGCCGACGCTGGTGACTGAAACGGTGAGCGGGTTTGGTCACCTCGCCACCGACAGCATCCGCGAACGGCTGTTCGAACTGGAAGTTGCCGAGAGCGACGTGCTCGCCAACCACACTCCGAATCACCCCAGGGCCGTCGCCATTCGCAAACAGTTGGCCGAAGTCCGCGCAATCATGGAGGCTCAGCCCGAAAGTCGGTCGCAGGTCACCGATTCGTTGAATCCAACCTATCAAGCTGTCGAGCAGTCGCTCGTGTACGGGCTGGCCGATGCGGCTGCGTTTAGCGCGAAATCGACGATGTTGGCCCAGCAGCAACAGCGGCTCCAACAGCGCATCGACGCCATGAACACCCAGGCGATGCACGTCGCTCAGCTCGAGCGAAGTGCTGAGATACTGGAAGCCGCCTACCGCGCCTACGCAGACAAGCTCGAGGTGGCGCGCATCGACGAGGCCATCGTCGACGAGCGCCTGTCGAGCATCAACATCGTTCAGCCGGCGACGATGGACCGAGAGCCTGTGAGTCCGCAGCGGCGGATCATCTTTGCCGCCGGGCTGCTGTTCGCATCGCTGGGCAGCTTGGGGATTGCGCTTTTTGCCGAACATTTGGACGACACGCTGCGCGACCCAGAAGACGTTGAAGGTCAATTGGATTTGCCGGTCTTACACACGGTGGCCCGAGTGCATCGCCGCGCGGCGATCACCGTCTGAAGCCGCGCTTGAGATTGTTGGTGGACATGAGCGTCGCTGAACCGATCGTCGCGCGAAACGGCGTTCCGCAGACTCGCAAATACGCGCGTCAGCTACGCTCGAGTGAGCCGTACGAGGACCTCTATCGCCGGCTACAGTTCCTCGAAGACGTTGGCGACAACCGCGCACGACTCTGTGGAATCACCGCCTGCCGCAACGGCGACGGTGCCAGCACAACGGCCATCAACCTGGCCTTGTTCGCCTCGCAGGTGGCCCAGCGTCCGGTCCTACTGGTCGACGCCAACCTTCGACGGCCGTTTGTTCACCGGGCACTTCGCCTCAAGCCGGGTGCGGGGGTGGCCGGCATCTTGCACGGTGGGGTGCCGGTTGCGGACGTCATCCAGCAATCTTCGATAGACAATCTGTCCGTGATTCCGGCTGGCGCGAAGGCGACGGGGCAGCACCGTGCGTACCGCTCAGACTGCCTGCACCAGGCGCTGGGCATGGTTGAAGATGAATTCGAGATGATCGTGCTCGATCTGCCGGCGGCCGACGATTTCGGCACGTTCGCGGTAAACCCCGCCCGACTCGATGGATTGGTGATGGTTGTTGCCGCTCGCCGGACACCTACTGCCTTGGCGCGCCGAGTCAAACGCAGGCTTCAGCAAATCGACGCCCGACTACTGGGCGTCGTGCTCACTCATTGGCAATAGCGATCGCGACTCGTGGCGGGTGCGATTCGGGGACCACTGCAATGCACGGTGCGAATGGCTGTTCGAGCCTCGATCCGCCGCGCGGGGATTGGCTGGCCCTGGCCTCCACTTCGCTCGGAGAAGGGGTGGAAACTGCGCAAGTGGTTCCCGACAGCGATCAGCACTCCCAGGCGGAGCTGATTCTCAAGGCTCCGGTCTGGAAGCGCTGCGTCGATCTCGTTGGTGCGGCACTTGGCTTGGTCGCGCTCTCGCCGATGTTCGTGCTCGTGCCGATCGCGCTGTTACTCACTTCCCCCGGTCCAGTGTTTTTCCGTCAACGACGCTTGGGGCGACAGGGGCGCCCGTTCCAAGTCCTGAAGTTTCGCACGCTGCGGCCAGCCACCGACCCCCAGGCGCACCAGGCCCATGTCCGCGCGCTGGCACGAAGTGATGCGACGCTCAACAAGCTCAAGCAGGCGGACCGCGAGTTCCCGCTGGGCAACTTGCTCCGCAAGGCCTGCATCGACGAGATCCCGCAGCTTGTCAACGTGCTGTTCGGCGAGATGAGCCTGGTCGGCCCGCGCCCCGATGTATTGGAGCTGGTGGAGTACCAACCTTGGCAGCGCGCGCGGTTCGTTGTGCGCCCCGGAATCACCGGACTCTGGCAAGTAAGCGGTAAGAACAAGACGACGTTCAACGAGATGATGCAACTCGATCAAGACTATGTGCGACGCCTGTCGCCGGCCCTCGATCTGAAAATCCTCCTCTCGACCATCCCGGCGATTGTTCGTGGTTTCAAGCAAAGATCATAAACGGAGAGTCGTAGCGGAAAGCCGCTGGGCAACATCTACTCAAGCACACATTCGAGCAAGCAACATGATTCGCGTTGGTGTTGTCGGTTTAGGGTACTGGGGCGCGCGTGTACTGCGCAACTTCGCGGAACTGCCTGAATGCGAGGTGACAGCCATCTGCGACGCGCGGAGCGACCGTCTGTCGGCCGCCCGCAACAAGTATCCGCAGGCACTCGCGACCAACGACTACGACCAGATCTTCGATGGCGACTTGATCGACGCCGTCGTGCTCTGCACGCCGACTAGAACCCACTATTCGCTGGCCAAGCGGGCATTGCAGGCCGGGCTGCACACCTTCGTCGAAAAGCCGCTCACCACTTCCAGCGAGGAAGGCCAGGCGTTGATTGAGTTGGCGGAAGAGCGCGAGCGCGTTCTGTTCGTGGGCCACGTGTTTCTCTACTCGGCTCCGGTCATCAAGCTCAAAGAGCTGGTCGATAGTGGGGAGCTCGGCGAGCTGTGCTACATCAGCTCGACGCGCCTCAATCTCGGCCCGGTTCGGCACGATGTGAACGTCTTGTGGGATCTCGCGCCGCACGACGTATCGATCATGCTCTACCTGATGGGTTCCACGCCCGAAAGTGTGAGCTGTTCAGGGCTGGTGCATCTGAAGGATGGTGTGCATGACGTCTGCAGCCTGACGTTGCACTTTGACGAACAGCGGATGGGGCTGATCCACGTCAGCTGGCTCGATCCATTGAAGCGACGCTTAATGACGGTCGTCGGCACCAAGAGCATGGTGGCCTACGACGACATCGAAACCCTGGAGAAGATCAAGGTCTACGACACGGGCGTCGAGGTTCCCAGCTACTCCGACTCGTTCGGCGAGTTTCCCTATAGCTACCGCCACGGTGACACCTTCAGTCCGCGGCTCGATGAAGTGGAGCCGCTCAAGGCCGAGTGCCGCAGCTTCTTGCGCTCCATCAGCGAGGGAACGCCGCCGCCGACCGACGGCCACAACGGACTCGACGTGGTCAAGATCATTGAGGCGGCCAATCTCTCCTTGAACAACGGCAACGGCCGCATTCCGGTTGAAAGGAACGGTCACGACTTTGACCTGCATGGGATCGAGCGCGAGGCTGCGGCGGGTAAATCGCTTCCCCCGGTGGAAGCTTCACGATGACCGACAACATTCATCCCACGGCGCTGGTCGAGTGCAAGACGATCGGACCGGGCACCAGGATTTGGGCTTGGGTACACGTCATGCGCGACGCCCGAATTGGCAGCCATTGCAATTTGGGCGACCGCGTGTTCATCGAGAGCGGCGCAGTTGTGGGCGACAACGTCACCATCAAGAACAACGTTTGTGTCTGGGATGGAGTGACCCTCGAGGACGAGGTGTTCGTCGGGCCGTCGGTGGCTTTCACCAACGACTTGTATCCTCGCTCTCCCCGCATGGCGGGCATGAGTGAACACTACGCCGACAAAGTCAACTGGCTGACGCCGACCATCGTCGAACGCGGATGCTCGATTGGAGCCAGCGCCGTGATCGTGGCCGGCGTCCGTCTCGGGCGCTATAGCATGATCGCCGCCGGCGCGACCGTGACGCGCGATGTTGAACCGTATGCCTTGATGGTCGGCGCACCCGCCCGGCGCGTGGGATACGTCTGCCGCTGCGGACAACCGCGCAGTGCGGCAGATCAAGCTCAAAGCTGTACTTCCTGCGGCGCGACCGCACACTCAGCGCCGGTCGTGCAGTCTGTCTGAGTCGATACACCAACACGCAAACACGATCCAGCAGCGATCACATCATCGATTTCGCACCGAGATTCCAACGAGTACAGACGATGCCGATACCCTTGGTCGACCTGCGTCAGCAGTACCACCAGCTTCGCGAAGAGCTGCTGCCAGAGGTCGAGCGTGTGCTCGCCGCCGGGCAGTATGTTCTCGGCGCGGATGTCGAGATCTTTGAAGACCGGTTCGCCGACTACTGCGGCGCGCAACACTGTGTGGCCGTCTCGAGTGGAACCGAAGCCCTGCATCTGGCGCTCCGCGCGCTGGGCATCGGCCCGGGCGATGAAGTCATCACGGCAGCGAATACGTTCATCGCGACGGCGCTCGCCATCCGTTATGCCGGCGCGGAACCCGTCTTGGTCGACGTCGATCCCGACGATCACACCATCGACGTGCAACACGTCGAGGCGGCAATCACGTCCCGCACTCGAGCCATCATTCCCGTGCATCTGTATGGGCAGCCCGCCGCGATGGCTGAAATTGTCGACGTCGCCCGCCGTCACAATCTCAGAATCGTCGAAGATGCCGCGCAGGCGCATAGCGCACGCATCGGCGATCGCGCGGTGGGGAGCATCGGCGATGCGGGATGTTTCAGCTTCTACCCCGGCAAGAACCTGGGCGCCTACGGCGACGGTGGCGCGATCGTGACCAACGACGACGAACTCGCTGCAAAGCTGCGGACGCTGCGAAACTACGGTCAGCGGCGCAAGAACGAGTACACCACAGCGGGCTTCAACAGTCGGCTTGATACGGTTCAGGCGGCCGTGTTGATGGTGAAGCTGCGCCACCTTGAGGCATGGACCGAACAACGCCGCACTGCCGCTCTTCGATATGGAGAGCTGCTGACCGATGTCGACGTCGAACTGCCCGTTGAACGCCCCGACGTGCGTCACGTCTACCATCTGTATGTCGTGCGTCACGACCATCGCGACGAAATGTTGGAGCATCTCAGGCGGCAGGAGATCTGTTGCGGCATTCATTACCCCCAGCCGCTGAACGAGACGGCGCCGTTTCGCGCCGTGCGCACAGTGCCAGACGGAGTCCCCATCAGCGCCAGCCTGGCTCGCAGGATTCTCTCGCTGCCGATGTTCCCCGAACTGACCGACGAGCAAATCCTCTCGGTCGTGGCTGGATTCAAGTCGTTCCGACCCGAGCGGGTGGCGATGTCGCTGTGATTGGTGACAAACTGGAACCCTTGAAACGACCGACGCCGGACGCTCCGGGCCAAACCTGGTGGGAGCGTCTGCTGTTGGGAGTCATTCTCATCGAGCTGCCGCTCCAGCTCGACGTCAATCTGAATTACTCCTACGAGCTGGCCAGTCGCGGGGCGCTGGGCGGGTTCAACGTCTCGCTGACGACGATTTGCCTGCTGTTGTTGTACGCCTGGTGGGTGCCCACGTCCGCCGTGAGACGACGTGCCGATCGTCGTCACGGGCTGCGGACCAACGTCGCGCTGTTGGCGTACCTGGCGATTGCCGTCTGCTCGTTGTTGGTCGCGCGGAGTCCCGCATTCGCGCTTTACGAACTGAATCAGTTGGGACAGGCATTCTTGCTGTTCCACTACGTTGCCAATCGCATTCGTTCGCGAAGCGACGTGCGGTTTGTCTGCACGCTCCTGCTGATTGGGCTCGTCGTGCAGGGCGCGATCATGGTCTCGCTGCCCGTCATTGGGCACAGCGTCAAGATCGGCATGATTCATGCCCGCCTCGATGAAGGTGCGCGCGTCGGCGGCACCGTCGGCGGGCCCAACGGTGCCGGCAGTTACTTGACGCTGCTCTTGCCACTGGCGTTGAGCTACACACTGACTAATGTCTCGCACCGCATGAAGACACTAGCCGGAGCGGGATTCGTGCTCGGCGCCGCGTCGCTCGTGCTGACCCGCTCGCGCGGCAGTTGGATCGGTTGTGCCGTGGCCATCGCGGTCCTGCTACTGGTCGCCTGGCGACGTCGTCGCCTACCAGTGATGATGCCGGCCCTCCTCGGCGCAACGGCCATACTGTTGGCCGTGGCCCTAGGGCCTATGATCATCGATCGCGTGACCGCGTCGGATGCCGGGGCCGCCTATTCGCGTATCCCTCTGATGGAGATGGCTTTTGCCGCCATCGTCGATCATCCAGTGCTTGGTGTAGGGGCGAACAACTTTGCGTTGGTCCTGGGTGACTACGCCAGCCAGACGCGGTTTCGCGGACTGGGTTTCGTTTATGTCGTGCACAACCAGTATCTCGTCGCCTGGGCGGAAACGGGAATCCTGGGGCTGCTGGCGTTTGTCGGCTTTCTCGTCTCGACCATCGCGCTGGGTTGGCATGTCTCCAAACGCAACGATCCGCTGATCGCCCCGCTGGCCATGGGGCTCATCGCAGGCATCAGCGGCGAGATGGTGCACATGCTGGCCGAGCTGTATCGCCAGCGGTCACTGGTGCAGTTGTTGTTTCTCTTGGCAGGCCTGGTGACGGCGCTTTACTACATGCATCGCCACGAGAAGCGGAGGTTACCGGTAACATCATGATCCGGTTGCGCCCGCTCGCGGTGAACGCGCTGTCGATGGTCACGAGCAACGTCGTCATCCGCGGGACGACGTTTCTGCTCTATGTCTTGGTGGCGCGGTACCTCGGTGTCGACGCATTCGGACAGTTGGCGCTCGGCCTGGCATTGGCGCACTCCTTCCGGCTGATTCCCTCGTCGGGCATGCAATCGCAGTTGGTGCGCAGCGTGGCGCGAAGACCACAAGAGAGCGCCTCGCTCTTCTACAACTACAGCGCCGTAGTTTTCGCAATGGCGCTGGCGACGCTGCTGGCACAGGCGGTGTTCGTCTGGTGCATCGGCTACTCGGCGGCCACGACGCAGATCGTCATGCTCTTGGCGCTGGGGGTCGTGCCTTTCTGCATGTCACGAGTTTGCGAGTCCGTCCTGCAGGCGTGGGAAAGGATGCATCTGATCGCCATCGCCCAATCTAGCATCAACCTCGTGCAGCTCGTCGGAGCGCTGGCGTTGGTGCTGGCTGGCTACGGCATACAGGCCATTGCCATCCTGATCGTGTCCGGGCTGGCACTATTGGCCGCCGTTGAAACGCTCATCGTGCTGGCGGTGATGAAATGGCCGCGCGTACGCTTCGATCTTTCCGCGGCTGGGAGCATTCTGCGCGAGTCCGCCACGTTCTTCGGGATCGCTCTCGTCCAGGCCGCGCGGGCAGGCATGATTGTGGCACTCTTGTCGATCTTCGCCGATGAGCGAGCCGTGGGATTGTTCAGCGCCGCACGCCAGCTCTTGGTGCCGATGACGTTGCTGTTTGAGAGCATCGCTCTGAGTGTCTTTCCCGTGTTTTGCAAGCAGTCTGTCATGCAAGACGTCGGACGGGTTGCCGAGTTCGTCATTGAGTTGTTGCTGGCCTTGTCGCTGCCCGCCGTCGTGTTGTTGACGTTCTACGCCGATGGCCTGCTGACGTTGATCTATGGCTCGCCCGACTTTTCGGTCGCGGTGCCTGTGGCACAGATTCTGGCATGGATTCTGATCGCGAAGCCATTGTCAGC
>CALKYM010000007.1 GCA_938003525.1 uncultured Planctomycetales bacterium
ACCACATCTTTCTCACCGGTCCCGCCGTCGAAGTCTTCTCCGGTGAGTGGCCGACCTAAACAAGGGCCGCGTATTGAACTGCCGCACATCGTGCAGCAGCACTGCTGGCAGTGGCACTCGGGCTTGACGCCAGCGGGCGAAGGTTGGACAAGGGCCTCGCTGAACATCTTGGACACGCATGCACTTCGGGCAGGAGGCCCGCCGTTGAAGATTCGTAGTCCCTTTCTCTTCAAGCTCGCCAGCCTGTTGACCACCAGCGCGGTAAGCCGGTGGATGTCGACGCTGGAGTACCGGGCGTTGTTCTACGATTCCTCGGTCGACCCGGCCGCGGCGGACTGTCAGGGGCAGAAGATCTATCTCTTCTGGCACGAGTACATCCTGTTTCCGTTTGCCGTGCGCGGACATTGCAATCTGGCCATGCTGCTCAGCCGCCACTCCGATGCCGAGCTGCTGAGCTACTCGGCCCGTTACATGGGTTTCGACGTCGTGCGCGGCTCGACGAATCGCGGCGGAGCGCAGGCACTCCGAGAGTTGCTGCGTCGCAGCCAGCGGATGCACCTGGCCATTACGCCCGACGGCCCGCGTGGACCCCGACGCGTCCTCTCGCCCGGCCCGATCTATCTGGCGTCTCGGTTGGGCCTGCCGCTGGTGTTGATGGGCATCGGCGTCGATCGTCCTTGGCGGCTGGCAAGCTGGGACCGCTTCGCAATCCCGCGCCCGGGGTCGCGAGTGCGAGGCGTCATCAGTCCGGAGGTCTACCTCCCGAGCGATCTCGATCGCGCGGGAATCGAGCACTACCGCCAACAGGTCGAGCGCACGCTCAATGGTCTGTGCGACGAGGCAGAAGAGTGGGCCACCTCGGGCGCACGCCGCCACGGATCGCTGCCCATTCGCCGGCAACCCGCCCAAAATCGCCGCCGGCGTATCGATCGAACCCATGCGACTCCCGCGCCGCATACAGCGCGAGCCCGCGCTAATGCGCGCCGCGTCGCTGGCTGATCGCTCTTGCACTGCGATCGTCTTGCCGCACCTGCCGCGATCACGATTTGGCGCCTTGTACCGGGTATCACTGGGCGTCACGCTGCTACACGGTCAATTAGATTCCAAGACCGATCTCACAAGTTACGGCAACATTCAGCTTTCACTCCGGCCTACTACCTGAGTGTTTTGAATCGGGTGCCACTGGCTGCTCGCCAGCCAGTGGCTTTTCAATTGCGAGGCACACTTCATACTAAGGTGCTCGCCAGAGCCGCCGCCGCCCATTGCGAGCCGCAATCAGTGTGCAAGGCACGATCGGTCGGCCGACGGTGTTGCACCATCTGCGGTTCTATGGCGGACGACCGCGGCGTGGGGCTTATCGAGTATTAGAGGACATGTCCACGTTCACTGGCTGGCAAGCAGCCAGTGGCACCCTTGCTTCAATCGTGACCGAGCCGTTGCGCGTTCCCTGCGTGCATCGATCAATTCCAGGCTGGACACAGCCCGACGTGCCATGACGCCCACACAGCAGCAATTGTTTGGCGATCAGCCGACAGAGATTCTATCGGTTTCCGAGGTCACGGCGCAGATCAAGGATTTGCTTGAGGGTGCGTTTCCCGACGTGTGGGTCGAGGCTGAGATTTCGAATTTCGCACGGCCGCAGTCGGGGCATTGTTATCTGACGCTCAAGGACGATCGTGCGCAGTTGCGGGCCGTCATCTGGCGGGGCGTGGCGTCGCGCGTGCGGTTCGATCTGCATGATGGTCTCGAAGTTGTCTGCCGCGGTCATCTCGACGTCTACGCGCCGCGCGGCAGCTATCAGCTTGTTGTCGAGCAGATCGAACCGAAGGGCATGGGGGCTCTGGAACTCGCGCTGCGGCAGCTCAAAGCCAAACTCGCGGCCGAAGGGCTTTTCGATCCCGACTTGAAACGTCCCTTGCCCCGCTTTCCACGCACGGTGGCCTTCGTCACCAGCCCCACAGGAGCCGCCATCCGCGACTTCCTCGAAGTGCTCCGCCGACGCTGGCGTGGCGTGCGCGTGTTGGTGATTCCAACGCGGGTGCAAGGCGACGGGGCTGCAGAAGAGATCGCCGCCGGCATTCGGCTGGCCAATCGATTGCAGAATCCACCCGTCGATTGTCTGGTCGTGGGGCGCGGGGGTGGCAGCCTGGAGGATCTGTGGGCCTTCAACGAAGAGGTCGTTGTCCGCGCCGTACATGCCTCGCAAATTCCCACGGTCTCGGCGGTCGGCCATGAGATCGACGTCACGCTCTGCGACCTGGTCGCCGACGTTCGCGCGCTCACACCCAGCGAAGCGGCTGAACGCGTAGTGCCCGACGGTGCCGAGATCGCCCAGTATCTCGGACAGCAACAGCGGCGGCTGAGGGCCGCGCTGCGAGCGCAGGCCGCGGCGGTTCGCGCTCAGCTCGATGCGTTGGCCAACTCCCGGGTGTTCCGACGCCCAAGTGAGCGACTGCACGATCTGGCCCGACGCCTCGACGAGTTCGGCTCGCGAGCATCGCGCGCGATCACGCATCGCAGCCGACATTGTCGCGCTGACCTGGATCGCGTCAGCGCGCAACTGGCCACCCTCAGCCCACAAGCCGTGTTGAACCGCGGGTACAGCATCACGCGCCTTGCGGATTCCGCGCAGCCGATTCGTTCCGCCTCCGAGGTCGAAAGCGGCGCACAAATCGTGACGCGTTTCGCGACGGGCGAAACGACGAGCCGCGTCGAGCA
>CALKYM010000008.1 GCA_938003525.1 uncultured Planctomycetales bacterium
AAGCGGATGGGGAGGGATTCGAACCCCCGGAGCCCTTGCGGACTCAGCAGTTTTCAAGACTGCCGCCTTAGACCACTCGGCCACCCATCCGTTTTGTTTTGCGGGCAGACGCGAATCGTCGCCCGCCGGTCGTGCTCTTGGAGTGCGTCGATTATAGCGGGGCGCCGCGGTCGCTTTCGCCCGCCTAGATGCAATCGCTGTGACGGGTGCTACTGGCCGGCGCACAGACTACCCAAGCGGGGCGTTTAGCGGTGCTGAAGACTCTTGCGTGAGGTGGTTCGTGCAGCGGGAGAACGTTATCGGATGACTGGGCAATCGAGTGGGCGGGCTCGCCGTTTGGGCTCATTACGGCTGTTTGGAGTTCCCCGCAAGTGTGGCGGCGTTGACGGAGGCGGCAGCTTCGGCTATCGATACGGTGTTGGTGATCAGTGCGTCGTGTGCACGCCCAGTGTGGGCAGGCGCGGCTGTCGAGTGATCGTGTGGTGAGGAAGGAAGGCATCTGTGGGCATCAGTGAGCGAGGCAAAGAGATCAAGCGACGACGGCATCGCCGCAAGAAGTACGAGCGAATCAAGAAGCGGCTCGACAAGATGACCGTCTCGGAAAAAGCCAACATTGCCGAGAAGCTGCGCGAACTCACTCCCGGGGCTGAAGGGCTCATCGACCGCTGGAACCTTGCCGAGCGGTAAGCCAACTCGCGCGAAGCGCACTCTCTCGCGGCGAACTCCTTGCCTGCGCGGTTACGAGGCGACTGGCGCCGCGCCGGGTTCGCCGGACGGCTGAACTTGGAACGTGAACTCCTCATCCGTGTAGTCGACTTCGATCGTTATGCCCTCGGTCGCCCGCTGTCGCAACAGCTCAGTGGCCAGCGGGTTTTGGATCTGCTGCTGGATGACTCTCTTCAGCGGTCGGGCGCCGTACGTTGGATCGTATCCGCGCCGCGCAATTTCTTCCTCGGCGGCGTCGGATACACTCAGATCGATACTCTGTTCGGCGAGTTGCTGGGCCAGGCGATCGACCTGCAGTTCGACGATCTTGCGGATCTGCTCGGCCTGGAGCGGATGGAAGATGATCGTGTCATCGATACGGTTGAGGAACTCGGGCAGCAGCCGACCTTCAAGCGCGTCGGTCACGGCATTGCGAATCTCGTCTTCGCTACCGCCGCGGCGGGAGATTTCCTGTATGTCGTGGCTCCCGATGTTCGACGTCATGACGATCAACGTGTTCTTGAAGTTGACCGTATGACCGTGATTGTCGCTCAGTCGCCCGTCGTCGAGCACCTGCAAGAGAATATTGAACACATCGGTGTGCGCCTTCTCGATCTCGTCGAGTAGAACCACAGAGTACGGACGCCGCCTGACGGCTTCGGTCAGACGACCACCTTCTTCGTATCCCACGTAGCCGGGAGGGGCGCCGACCAGACGGCTCACAGTATGTCGCTCCATGAATTCGCTCATGTCGATGCGAATCATGGCGTTCTCGTCGTCGAAGAGGATCTCCGCCAATGCCTTGCAAAGTTCCGTCTTGCCGACGCCCGTTGGGCCAAGGAACAAGAACGAGCCGATCGGCCGATCGGGGTCTTGCAAGCCGGAGCGGCTGCGGCGCACGGCGTTGGCGACGGCTTCGACCGCTTCATCCTGGCCGACCAGCCGCTGGTGAATGCGCTCTTCGAGCACCAATAACTTGGCGCGTTCAGTTTCCACCATCCGCGAGACCGGAATTCCGGTCCACGAGCTGACGACCTCTGCAATCTCGTCCGGCCCCACTTCTTTGCGCAAGAGTCGGCGGCGGCCCGTTTCGGCGACGGCCTCCTGATCGTGATCCTGTTCTTCCAGTCGTTGAGCCATACGGCGGCGTTCCTGGTCGATCTCATAGAGCTGCTGGTAGTCGCTCTCGTCGATCGGCATGCCGGCCGCTTGTTTCTCTTTAATGGCCGCGCTGAGCTGCTCGTATTTGACATCGAGTTCCACGCGACGCTCGTGCATCTGATGCACGTCGCCCACGCCGGACTTCTCGGCTTCCCACTGCTCGCGCAAGTCGGCGAGTTTGCGGCGCAGATCGCCCATTTCTTCTTCGATTTCGGCCAGGCGATCCTGAGCGTGTTCCTCTGTTTCTTCGCTCAGTTGCCGCGCCGCGAGTTCGAGCTGCATCAGACGCCGCTGCACTTCATCGATCTCGGTCGGCACGCTCTCCAACTCCATCGCCAGACGACTGGCCGCTTCATCCATGAGGTCGATCGCCTTGTCCGGTAAGAATCGATCGGCAATGTATCGCTGAGAGAGCTGAGCCGCCGCGACCAGCGCTGAGTCCTTGATCTTCACACCCTGGTGATGGGCTTCGTAGCGTGGTTTGAGCCCACGCAGAATGGCGATTGTGTCTTCGACCGATGGCTCGCCGATCAGAACGGGCTGGAACCGCCGCTCGAGCGCCGCGTCCTTCTCGATGTGTTCGCGATACTCGTCCAGCGTGGTGGCGCCGATGCAGCGGAGTTCGCCCCGCGCCAAGGCGGGCTTCAGCAGGTTCGACGCATCCGCACCCCCTTCGGCGCGGCCTGCTCCCACAACGGTGTGCAATTCGTCAATGAACAACACGACGTTGCCGCCGGCCTCTTCGATTTCGCGCAAAACGGCTTTGAGTCGCTCTTCGAATTCGCCGCGAAACTTCGTTCCGGCCACCAGCGCTCCCAGGTCGAGCGCGATGACCCGCTTGCCCTTGAGGCTCTGCGGCACGTCGCCCTGCACAATACGTAGCGCGAGCCCTTCAGCAATGGCCGTTTTGCCGACGCCCGGTTCCCCGATCAGCACGGGATTGTTCTTGGTGCGCCGCGAGAGCACCTGAATCACGCGGCGGATTTCCTGATCGCGGCCGATGACCGGATCGAGCTTACCCTGATTCGCGCGGGCAACCAGATCGATGCCATATCGCTCGAGGGCCTGGAACTTCTCTTCGGGGTTTTGGTCGGAGACGCGCCCTGTGCCGCGAATAGCTTGCGTCGCGGACAGCAATTGCTTTTCATCGATGGCGTTGAGTCCCAGGACGTTCTGCGCCTTCGATGGCATTCGGACCAAGGCCAACAGCAAGTGTTCGGTGGACACGAAATCGTCCTGCATCGTGTCGGCCGCATGCTGCGCCGCTTCCAGGACGCTGGCTAGGTCCTTGGCGATTTGGGGTGGCGCACCGCCGCTGGTCTTCGGAAGGTGACCGACTTCGGCTTCGACAATCTGCTCGAGCTGCTGCCGGTGTACGCCCATCTTGTCGAGGATGGGCTTCACCAGCCCATCGGTCTCGGCCAGGAGTCCGGCCAGTAAGTGCAGCGGGGTGATCTCCGGATGCCCTTTGTCGGCGGCCACATCCTGCGCGCGGCCCAGGGCCTCTTGGGCTTTGAGCGTCAGTTTGTCCATTCGAAAAGCCATCTGTTGGCCTCCTCATCCGCAATCCGGCGCGCCACGGGCGCGCAGGATCTTCGCTGCGCGCCACGAAGGCGTTCTATCTTTGTCGCACGCCGGGCGGATGCCGGCGGCCCGAATCGGTGTCACAGTTCGGGAACTCGGGGAAGTGGGCGGCCTCGCGATGGTTCCCGAGACATCGCGCGCCGAGTCGACGGCGTTACTCTTTCTTGACTTCGAACTCCGCGTCGATCGTGTCGTCGTCGGATTCGCTGCCGGCGGCACCGGCCGTCTCCGTCTCGCTGTCCGGGCCGGCTGCGGCGCCGTCACCAGTTGGCGATGCACCAGCGGTCTCGTAGAGCGTCTTCGTCAATGCGTGCGAAGCCTGCTCCAGCTCTTCCAACGCGGCCTTGATTTGCTCGACATCGTCGGTCTTGGCCTTCTCGCGGCACTTTTCGATGGCCGCGCTGACAGCTTGTTTGTCTGCGTCACCGAGCTTGGCGTCGTGCTCCTTGAGCATCTTCTCCATGTCGAAGCACATCGATTCGGACCGGTTGCGCAGCTCGGCCAGTTCACGCTTGCGTTTGTCTTCGCCTGCGTGCTCTTCGGCCTCCTTTTGCATCCGGTCGATCTCTTCCTGATTCAACCCGCTCGACTGCTCGATGCGCACGTTTGTCTCTTTGCCCGTGCCCAAATCGCGGGCCGAGACGTTGAGAATGCCGTTGGCGTCGATGTCAAACTTGACCTCAATCTTCGGCATGCCGCGCGGCGCGGGCGGGATGCCTTCGAGATTGAATTGTCCCAGCAGCCGATTGTCGGCCGCCATTTCGCGTTCGCCTTGGAACACGCGAACCGTGACGGCGGTTTGATTGTCTTCGGCCGTGCTGAACACTTGCTTGCGCTCGGTGGGAATGGTGGTGTTTCGCTCGACGAGTTTGGTGAACACACCACCCAGCGTCTCGATCCCCAGCGAAAGCGGCGTCACGTCCAGAAGCAGCACGTCTTGGACCTCGCCACCGAGCACGCCACCCTGGATGGCGGCCCCGAGGGACACGACTTCGTCGGGATTCACACCTTTGTGCGGCTCCTTGCCGAAGATCTTCTTCACCACCTCCTGCACTTTGGGGATGCGGGTCGAGCCACCCACGAGCACGACTTCGTCGATTTCGCTCGGCTGCAGCTTGGCATCTTCCAATGCACGCATGACCGGGCCGCGACACCGCTCGATGAGCCCATCGACGAGCTGCTCGAACTTTGCCCGCGATATGGAGACTTGCAAGTGCTTTGGCCCCGAGGCGTCGGCCGTGATGAACGGCAGATTGATATCGGTGGTGGTGGCAGAGCTGAGTTCTTTCTTGGCCTTTTCGCAGGCTTCCTGCAGGCGTTGCAGGGCCATCGTGTCCTGGCGGAGGTCGATGCCTTGTTCGCGCTTGAACTCTTCGGCAACGTAGTTGATCAGGACTTCGTCGAAGTCGTCGCCACCCAGGTGCGTGTCGCCACTGGTGCTGATGACACGGAACACGCCTTCGGCCAGCTCCAGAATCGAAACGTCGAAGGTACCGCCACCCAAGTCGAAGACGACGATCTTTTCGTTCGTCTGCTTGTCCAACCCGTAGGCGATGGCCGCCGCGGTCGGCTCGTTGATGATCCGCGCGACTTCGAGACCGGCGATCTGGCCGGCGTCTTTGGTTGCCTGGCGCTGGGCGTCGTTGAAATACGCGGGGACAGTGATCACGGCCTTGTTGACCTTGTGTCCCAGGTATGCCTCGGCGGCTTCCTTCAGCTTTTGTAGGACCTTGGCCGAGATTTCCGGTGGCGTGAATTCGCGGTCATCAACCTTGACCTTGACGTAGTCGTCAGCACCGCCGGTCACACCGTACGGCACCATCTTCTCTTCCTGCTCCACCTCGCTGTGGCGGCGGCCCATGAAACGCTTGATCGAGTAGACCGTTCGTGTCGGGTTGGTGACTGCCTGCCGTTTGGCCGGCTCACCCACGTAGATCTCTTCCTTGTCTGTGAAGGCCACCACACTGGGCGTCAGCCGATTGCCCTCGGCGTTGGGGATGACCTTCGCCTCTTTGCCTTCCATTACGGCTACAACCGAGTTGGTCGTACCGAGATCGATGCCGATGATCTTTTCGCCCTGCGCCATAACGATCGACTCCTTGTGACCCGACGCCACCTGTGTATTCGTTTGCGGTTGCTCTCTTCTGTATCCGGCCCCAAACATGCCACTGCCGTCGCGGCCGCGGGAGCCATCCCGCGACGACTGCCAATAGCTTTGCAACTGGTGTGCCACGGGGTAGGCACGCCGGCCTAGAGCGTTAAAATGCTTAGCCACAAAGCCTTACACAGCGTCCGCTGGGCGTCGATTTTCTTCGGCCGAAAGGCCACTGCCATTTTGACACGGCTCTTGCGACCCCTCGGGAGCGGCTGCCAGATTGGCAGTCAGGGTGTTGCGGCATAAGGCAGGTAACTCGCCACAAGCGCGGGTGCCCAGTTAGCAAAGTAGACTGGTCGCAAACCAGTGTGACAGTGAAGTTCTCGGGAACGACCATGGCGAAACGCCGTTCCAAGACTCCCCAGCCGGCGACGAGCAAATCCACCCGCAAGCCGACGCTCGCCTCTGTGCGGCGGCAAATCGACAGCGTCGATCGGCAGCTCATCCAGCTCATCAACCGCCGCGCTCAACTCGCTCTGGATATCGGCCATCTGAAGCAAGCCGACGAACAACCGATCTATTGCCCGGCGCGCGAAGAGGAAGTGCTCGCCAAGGTGCTTGAGTTAAACAAGGGCCCGCTCGACGATCGCTCGGTGCGCGCCGTGTTTCGGGAACTCATCAGCGGCTCGCGGGCGCTGGAGACGCATCTCCGCGTGGCCTATCTCGGTCCTCCTTACACCTACAGCCACTTGGCCGCTTTACACCGTTTTGGCAGCGCCGTGGAGATGATCCCGGTGTCCACCATTGCCTCGGTGTTTGAAGAAGTGAACCGCGGACACGCCAACTTCGGCATCGTTCCGCTAGAAAACTCCACCGACGGCCGCGTGGCCGACACGCTCGACATGTTTACGCGGCTGCCGGTGCGGATCTGCGGCGAAGTGCAAATGCGGATCCACCACACGCTGCTGGCCTGTTGTCCGCGTTCCGAGGTCCAGGAGGTCTACAGCAAGCCACAGGCGCTGTCGCAATGCCGCAATTGGTTGTCCAAACATCTGCCTGCGGCGCGAACGATTGAGGTCACCAGCACGGCGACCGCCGCCCAGCTTGCTCAGGACAAGCCGGGCGCAGCGGCCATCGCCAGCGTACAGGCAGGCACGCAGTACGGGCTCACTCCCATCGCTGAAAACATCGAAGACAACGCGGCCAATGTCACGCGATTCGCAGTCATCGGCGAGCACGACACGCCGCGATCCGCCGCGGACAAGTCGGCCGTGATGTTCGAGATTGCGCACAGCCCGGGCGCCCTGGCCGACGCGATGGGTATCTTCAAGCGCAACCGCCTGAACATGACCTGGATCGAGTCGTTCCCCATCCCTTCCCAGCCAGGTGGCATCTACATGTTCTTCGTGGAATTCGAGGGGCATCAGAGCGAAGCCCGAGTGCGCCGCGCGATGGCGTCGCTGGAGCGCAAAGCCGTACGCTTCGAGTTTCTTGGTTCCTATCCGAAGAATGAGCCGGTAGGCTGATGCAGAGCTGCAAAGGCGCGATGAAGTCAAGGGGCGCACGTATTTCCTCTCGCCGGCGATCTCGACCGCTGACCTTCCGACGTTCAGCCTTAGAATGTCTGCAAAAGCGGGCAGGGGAAAGTCTGTTGTTCTGCGACGGTCGAAGGTCCGATGGCCGATTTCGAACGCCTGCTGGATGAGACGAGCCGCACGTTCGCGTTGGCGATCCGCCTGTTGCCCGAGCCTACGCGGCGCGACGTAACGTTGGCCTATCTGCTGTTTCGCCTGGCGGACACACTCGAGGATGGCCTTGCGCGGCCAAAGGCCCAGCGGAAGGCCGCGCTCGTCGATTTGGCCAGGTTATTGCGAAACAAGAATGCAGTCCGGTCCGAGATTCAGATCTCGGTCGACTTGTCTGCTGCTGTGACAGAATCGCCAGCTTGTAGCGAACTGGTCGCGCAACAAGGTGAACTGTTGGCGGCCATCGACCGTAGTGAGCCCGCCGTCCGCGAGATGATTCTCACGCACGCCGCGAAGACGGCCGAGCAAATGGCTGGCTTTCTAGCGCAGGCCACCGAGTCGGGACAGTTACAGCTTCGGACACTCGATGAACTGCGCGCCTATTGCTATGCGGTGGCGGGAATTGTCGGCGAACTGCTCACGGAGTTGTTCCTTTATCGCTCGCCCACTCTCGGCCACGTCGCTCGAGAACTTCGCAGCGAAGCGCCGTTCTTTGGCGAAGGATTGCAACTGGTCAACATCCTTCGCGACGCTGAAGACGACGCGCGCGATCGCCGCAGCTATCTTCCACCAGAAGTCGATCGCCAGCAGCTTTTCCAGCTCGCGGCCGCCGACCTTGCTGCTGCCGATCGCTATACGGCAACTCTCCTAGAAGCGAATGCGCCGCCAGGCGTCGTTCGCTTCACGAAACTGCCCGTCGTGCTGGCTCGCGCAACATTGCAAGCCGTGGAGCGAGAAGGTCCCGGCATCAAGCTCGACCGGCAACGTGTCCTGCGCATCTTGCAAGAAGTGCGGGGCACGTGATCGCCGCTGCAGAATCGGCGGTCGCCACGAATCCTAGCGGCCCGAGTAGCGCTCGACTGCTGGATCGGCCTGCCAGAGGTAGAGGAACGTCGGCATGCGACTGCGATCTAGCCCCGGAATGCTGAACGGCATCAGCAGGCCCTGTAGCGGCGTGTTTGGCGTCATTGCATAGGGCGTCCGGGCCCGATCGCCGCAGCGGTGGTAGAGCACCACCCGGGCATGCGTGATTCCGGCCGATGCCTTGGCCGTCGCCACGGCGTCGTCGAGGTAGCCAACCTGATCGATCAGCCCGGCCTGCACGGCCTGGTGCGCCGTGAATACGCGGCCATCGAAGAGTTCTTCCGCAGCTCCACTCAGCGCCGGGCGACCGGTAGTGACCACATGGCGGAATCGCGCGTGGAACTCGTCGGCCATCGACTGAAGGAGTTGCCGATCTTCTTCGGTCATCGGCTTGGTGGGCGAACCCAGGTCGATGTTCTCGCCAGAACGGACGAACCGCTCGCTGATGTTGAACTGCAGCATCGTGTCTTCCAAGTTGTAAAGATTCAGGATGACGCCGATGCCACCGGTGACGCTGGTGGGATGCGCGACAATGTGATCGGTGCCCGAAGCGAGGTAGTAGCCGCCGCCGGCTGCGGTATCCATCAGGCAGGCCACCACGGGGAGGCCCGTCCGGGCGCGAAAGTTTTGCAGCTCGTGCCACATGACGTCAGTGGCGGTCACGCCGCCACCGGGCGTGTTGATGCGTAGCACGACGCCACGCACGCAATTGTCGGAGGCTGCCGCATCGAGCTTCTCGCGGAACAACGACACTGGGTTCTCGGCGAAGGTGCCGAAGCCCGTGAAGTTGAAATTCAGCAGTAGCCCGTCAACGTCTATCAGAGCGATGGTCGGCGCATCCGGATCGAACTTGGCACCGTCGACAGGCATCCGCAACATGGGGCCGCGATCGAGCACGGGCGGAATGTCGGCCTGAATACGACCCTGCGTGTTGACCGTCACCGACGGCATCAGCTTGCAGCCGGCCACGATGAGGGAGACCCCGGTCAGGAACGCGAGAGCGACCGCTCGGCGCATAGTTGCCGCCCGCTGTGAAAAGCGCGATTGGAAGATGGGAGTCACCACTACGAACCGGCGCTCGCCAATTACGAGAGCAGCGCGATTTCAGCGGTGGAAAAAGATGAGCGGCAGAAGAATAGCGATCCGCGGCTCGCTACGGAAGGCCGATCGTGGTCTGGACCCAACAATTGCCGCGCCAGCAGCCCGACGGCAGCAGCATTGGGGCGACTATCAGGATCGCCTGGTTCGGGGGCTAAAGTGGCACGTGCGTCCCATGCGTTGGGTGATGTACGTTTTCTTGCGATTTGGCACGCTATTTGTTGGCACTGTTCGCGGCATCGCACAGCTCTCCCAAACGGCGAAGTTTGCCGTCCACGGGGTCGATGAACGGTTCAGCTAGTAGAAGAAGCGCTTTGCATCGGCGCGCCCCGTGCAGTCGTGAACTAGAATACATGCATCGGGTTGCAGTCGTTGCTGATGGCAACGGGCCGGCGTGCTGGCGAAAACCACACGAATCGGCCTGAGCCATCGGCTGCCGAAATGCCGATCTACGTTTGGCTGACACCAGCGTTTCAAGCCTCTTGCCCGCATTCCGTCGGAGGGCCTAACCATTTGCGTGAGCCGGGATCCTCGACCGGCTGTGCTCAGCACAACCTGATCCCCGCTCGTCTCGCAGCGACGCCACCGTCGCAATTGGGTAGGAGGTTTGAATCAAGGGCCGCGGTTTCCACGCCTGTGGAGCCGCGGCCTTTTTGCATTGGAAGTGAGTTCGCGAGCTCCGCCTCACCAGGGCTTCAGTTCGTCCATGAGGCTGTTCACGGTGATTGCCCGAAGGTTCTTGGCGAGATTGAAAGAGTCTTCGCCTGCGTGAACGACGAAGAGCCTCTGCAGCTTAAGGTCGGACATTGCAGTGCGCATGGAACGTGTAACCTTCGGCGACGATGTTCGCTTGACTTCGAATCCCCATCGCCTGTTCCCGCGCACGATCAGTAGATCGAGCTCAGCACCGCTGTGCGTTGCCCAATAGAATCGCTCATTCGCAGCCACACCCAGATGCTGGACAATCTGGTCGAGGACGAAGCCCTCCCAGGATGAACCAACTTTGGGGTGTCGCTCCAGGTCTCGTTGCGTCGGCAAACGCAACACCACGTGCAAGAGGCCGCTGTCGCTGAAATAGACCTTCGGTGCTTTGACTTGTCGCTTGCCGACGTTTTCATGCCACGGCTGGAGTCGTTTGACTACGAACGCGGATGTCAATACATCGAGATAACGCTCGACCGTCTTGTAGTTCACGCCGAACGAGCGGGCGAGCTCCGATGCGTTCCAGATTTGCCCGTGATAATGGGCAAGCATCGACCAGAATCGCTCGAGTACGCCGGACGATATGCGAATCCCAAGTTGCGGCAGGTCGCGCTCCAGAAACGTCTTGATGAAGTCCTGCCGCCATCTGTCGCTCAGCATATTCGTGCGGGCAGTATAGGAGCGTGGAAACCCACCGCGCAACCAAAGTCTCCTCTGGCTTTCGGCACCGACTTCACGCAACGACAGCCCGGTAAGCTCATAGTACGCGATGCGGCCAGCCAGGGATTCCGACGATTGCTGTAGCAATTCGGGCGATGCGCTGCCCAGCACGAGAAACCGAGTTCGAAGCGGCCGACGATCGGCCAGCACCCGCAAGAAGGGGAAGAGGTCGGGACGCCTTTGAATCTCATCGAGAACCACCAGCCCGCGGAGCGGCGCCAATGCCAGGGCTGGGTCACCGAGGCGCGCCAAATCGCGTGAATCCTCGAGGTCGAATTGATGCTGCGGTCCGGCCATGCCTTGGGCAAGTTGCCGGCCGATGGTCGTCTTGCCGATCTGGCGCGGACCGATAATGGCGACAACCGGGTAGCTCGTGATCTGTGTCCGCAGTGCCCGGAGGTGTGCAGGGCGAGGAATCATACATGAGATATAGGATATAGATTCCTATTTTTCAATCCACCTTGATTGCCACTCGAGGAACGAGAGCTCAGTCACCTGTCCAGCCGTTGCCACACGCGCGCTGGATCGGCAACGCTGCTTGGCTGTGGGAACAGGTCGGGGTGGATCAGGTGCGCGAGAATCTCCAGGCTGTCGATCATGCGCGGGCCGGAGCGATTGAAGTAGGCGTTGCCGTCGACGGCCCATAGGCGACCCTGACGAACTGCCGGGATCTCTGCCCAATCCGTCCGTGCTGCAAGCTGCCGCCATTCGCGAAGTGCCTGTGCCAGCGGAAAGCCGCACGGCATGAAGACGATCGTCTGCGGTGCGAACTCGATGAACACTTCCCAGGGTGTTTCGGTGCTGTGTGCCCCTTTCTTCACCGGCGTCTCAGCGGCGCCGCAGAGCTCCAACAGCTCCGGCATCCAGTTCGCCGCCAGCATCAGCGGCTCGATCCACTCGATGCACGCCACGCGCGGCCGTTCTTTTGGAGGCAGATGCTCTGCGCGTGAGCGTACGGCGGCAATGCGTGCTTCGAGTTGGCCGACGACGCGTTCGCCCGCGTTGAGCACGTCAGCCGCGGCTGCCACTCGCCGCACGTCGTCGAGGATGCCGCCCAGCGTCGTGGGATTGAGATCAACGACCTGTGTGTTCTTCAGCCGTGGATCGTTCTGTACGGCGTCGACGACGTCGGCATATCGCACCGCACACACATCGCATTGCGACTGTGTGACGATTAGCTCGGGCTCTAGTGCGGCAAGCTGTTCGACGTCGATCTCGTAGAGTGCTTCGCCAGCGGCCGTCCTCTCGCGGACTTGAGTGTCGATCTCGCCACTGCTCGCCTGCGCATCGACGTGCGTGAATGTCACCCGTGGCTTGCCGGCAACCTCGGCTGGGAAATCGCACTCGTGGCTCACCGCCACAACGCGATCACCTAGCCCGAGCGCGTAGAGAATTTCGGTACCGCTGGCCAACAGGGATGCGATGCGCCGTGGCTGCATGACCTTGCAGTCTCTATCGCGTGCTGCGGCGGGCGAGCGCAAGAACCTCGAAGGCCCGCAGCGTGCCGAAGACCAGCAGCATCTGGGCGGGGCCATAGGTCAGCCACACGAAGTCGCCGGCGTAGGCGAACGCCCCCCGGAACTGCTCAAACGCCAGCAGCAGGTCGCTAACGAGGAACAATGCCCCGCCGAGACCGAGCACAATCAGCCTACGATCGCCCAGCGCCAGCCCCGTCGTCACACCGGCAGTGCCGGCCAGCAGCAACGAGTATGGTAGTGCTGCCCAGTGCAGGAATCCGGCCTCTTGACCAACCAGCACCACAAAAAACCAACCGACGGCTCCGGCCACCTGCCACGCGGCAATCGCGCTCCACCGTGTTCGCGGTGCGT
>CALKYM010000009.1 GCA_938003525.1 uncultured Planctomycetales bacterium
AAGCAACTGCGGCGCCTGCTCCGCAAGCTCGTGCCACCGCTGGACGTGAATTCGGCGTCAGAGGGCTAGCGCCGATTGGCCTGAAGCCCGCCGGTCAACTCGGTTTGTGCTCCATCTCGCTTCATCGTGGGACGGGGGGGCGCAGCAAAGGCGCCCGCCCAAACCGTTGCTTTGGGGCGGGCGACGAATACACTGTGCGCCATGATTGCACGGCTCACTTAACACAAGAGCTAGAAGAAGGCACGCCGCTACTGCGAAGTGAGGCAACGCTCGTGAATCACGACGTAAGCAGATCCGGCCGGCTTGTGATTACTGCGGCGCTGCTCGCCGCGCTGCTCACACAGCAGGCGGTTAGAGCCAGCAACATCTCCATCAACACGGTTTCCGTGGGAAATGCCGGCAACGGTGCCGACCACACGGGCTTTGGTTCGGTCGCCTATGGCTATCGCATTGGTGCTACGGAAGTCACGAACGCTCAGTACGCCGAGTTCCTGAATGCGGTTGACCCCACGGGGGCGAACGTGTTCGAGCTTTATAGTACGAACATGTCATTCAGTGCTGCCGTTGGCGGAGGCATCGAGTTCAATGCCGGCGCGGCCTCGGGTACGAAATACAGTGTGACAACAGGCCGAGGCAACCTGCCCGTGAACTGGGTGTCGTGGTACGACACGATTCGCTTTGCCAATTGGCTTCACAATGGTCAAGGCAGCGGCGACACGGAGACAGGTGCCTATACGCTCTTGGGCGGAACGCCGACTCCTTCTAACGGTGAAGCCATTACTCGTAACCCTGGTGCTACTTGGGTGCTCGCAACCGAAGACGAGTGGTACAAGGCCGCCTTCCACAAGAACGATGGAGTGACTGCCAACTATTTCAAGTTCGCAACCAGTAGCGATAGCATCCCCGCACAGGGACCACCGCCGGGCGGCACCAATTCCGCAAATGGGCATGCAGCCTTTCTAGGCGATATGACCGAGGTGGGCGCGTACATTAACTCGACAAGTCCGTATGGCACCTTCGACCAGAGCGGCAACCTCTGGGAGTGGAATGAATCCTTCTTTTCGGGCACCGATCGAGTCCTGCGCGGAGGCGCGTTCGCCAATCAATTCGGTGGCTTCGATTTCGAACTCTCTGTGGACGGTGTTCGATTTGCGCCAGGTGACTTCGAGTGGTTCAACTTGGGCTTTCGCGTGGCAGTCGTGCCGGAACCCAGCTCCCTGGCGATTGCTGCGACGGCATTGGCGGGCGCGCTGTTTTTGAGCCGGCGTCGGACAAGCCGTGAATTGTGTGAGGTCCGACGCTAGGAACGGCGTGCAGGGATCCCTACCCCTTCCGCGCCGCCTCGACGTCGATCCCCATCTCGGCCAGCAGGGTCTTCATGTCGTCCCAGACTTGCCGCTTCGCGCCGGGATTGCGCAGCAGATAGGCGGGATGATAGGTGCACCACACCGGGATGCCACGATAGTCGTGGAACCGACCTCGCAGCCGCCCGATGGTCTGGTCGGTTTCCAGCAGCGTCTGCGCCGCAATCGTCCCCAGGCAGCAAATGAACTCCGGGCGGATGATTTCGAGCTGCCGGTCGAGATAGCCGCGGCAGTTGGCCACCTCGGTGGGCAGTGGATTGCGGTTATCCGGCGGGCGGCATTTGAGCACGTTCAGGATGTAAACGTCCTCGCGGCGCAGCGTGCAGGCCTCGATGATTTTGGTCAGCAATTGACCCGCGCGGCCCACGAAGGGTTCACCCTGCCGATCTTCGTCGGCGCCCGGTGCTTCGCCGCAAAAGCAGAGTCGCGCCTGCGGGTTGCCTACGCCGAAGACCGTCTGCGTCCGAGTCTCAGCGAGATTCTGGCACTTCTGGCAGCCGGCAACCTCTTGCTGGAGGACTTCCAGCCCCTCTTTGCACTCTGCGAAGGGCAACTGCTGGCCGCCGCTCAGCTCGCCGGGAAACAGTGTCGCCGACTTGGGCTTCGCGGCGCGAGCGCTGGAACTTCCGCTGCTGGCAGTGGGCATCGTGCGGTCACTTTCTGCAGTATCGCGATCTGTGGGGAGAGCGGCTGCCTCCGGCGGGCAAGATTCGCCCGCGCGTGGCGAACTACCCTGCGAGTCGTCGCTGGGCATCGCGGATTGTTCCCGCTTCGGCCGGGGCAGGTATCGCAGGCCGGCTCGCTGGAATATCTCCAGACGACTCCGCAAGGCCGCCCTGAGACGCTCGGCGTCCATCGTGTCGGGCGGTTCCATGCGAAGAATGCCTGCTGCAACTCGGGGGGCCTGCTGTCAGTATAGGGGTAAAGCCGAGCGCCGCGAGTGTGGTTAGGCTCGCCACGACGTTTTCGTGCTCGCGTCCGCCAGATTACGCTACAAAGGAATGATCTGCCGTTGAGGATCTCGTTGCGGTCGCGCCCGACGCCGGCCGTGCACCTGTCCTTCGAACCCGAACCGCCATCGATTGTGACACCGCCAGTGGGGACTGCGCGGCGTTGTCGCCCGAGGCCGTCCGTCGTCATAAGCCCGCCGCCATGCGCGTTCCTACCGTTGCCATCGTCGGACGTCCCAACGTCGGCAAGTCCAGTATTCTCAACTGGCTGTCGCGCCGGCGACTGGCCATCGTCGATGACGTGGCGGGCGTGACCCGCGATCGCGTCTCGTTCTTGATGTGCGAGAACGACCGCTACTTCGAGCTCGTCGATACCGGCGGCATCGGCATCGAAGACTCCGACAATCTCACGCAGCACGTTGAGGAGCAGATCGAGACGGCCATCGAGTCGGCCGACGTGTTGTTGTTCGTCGTCGATAGCCGCAGCGGTCTGGTGCCGCTCGACGAAGAGGTCTCGAAGCGCCTGCGCTACGTGAAGCAGCCCGTGATCTGCGTGGCCAACAAGACCGACGACGCTGCGCTCGATGCCAACGCCGACGAGTTCTACCGTTTGGGCCGCGGCAAGCTCGTCCCGGTCAGCACGCTCTCCAACCGCAATCGGGAAGAGCTGCTCAAACTGATCGTCGAGCGCCTGCCCCCACCCGATGCCGATGAGACCCCCGACGAGCCCGTGATGAAGCTGGCCATCGTCGGCCGCCGCAACGTGGGCAAGAGCACCTTTGTCAATTCGCTGGCCAATGCCGAGCGGATGATCACCAGCGAAGTGCCGGGAACCACGCGCGACAGCGTCGACGTCCGCTTCGAGCTCGACGGCAAGCCCTTTATCGCCATCGATACACCAGGCCTGCGACGCACCAAGAGCATCGCCAGCGACATCGAGTTCTACAGCACGCATCGCGCCCAGCGCAGCGTTCGTCGGGCGGACGTCGTGCTGCTGTTCTTCGATCCGACCGAGAAGATCAGCAAGGTCGACAAGCAGCTCTGCCACTACATCTCGCAGCAATACAAGCCCTGCATCTTCGTGGTCAACAAGTGGGACCTGATGGCCGGCTCGATGCCCACCGAAAAGTGGGCGACTTACCTCCGTGACACGTTTCGCACCATGTGGTACGCGCCCATTGCCTTCATCACCGGCTCGACCGGCAAGAACGTCAAGGCGCTGATCAATCACGCGCAGATGCTCTTCAAACAATCGCGCGAGCGGGTGACGACCTCGCAGTTGAACAAGCTCGTCGAAGCGGCCGTCGAGCATCATCCGCCACCCGTCCAGCGCGGCCGCCGCCCGAAGATCTACTACGGCACTCAAGTTGGCGTGCAACCGCCCACCATCGTGCTCTTCACCAGCCATCCCGCGGCCTTCTCGCACGACTACCAGCGCTACTTGCTGGGCGTCTTTCGCGATCATCTCCCCTTCGCGGAAGTGCCGATCAAGCTCTACCTCCGCCGCAGCGCAGAGAGCCAGCCCGGCGACGACGCGTCGGCTGCGGAAGTCGCCGACGAATCAGCCCGGCCCTGATGCGCCCATTCGCCATCCGGCGAAGTCGGCAGCCCGTGCGCCGCGCCTTGTCACCCGTCCCGTTGAAAGGGACGATGTTCTCGGGTGGCGACACGCTCGCCTCGCCCGTCTCGGTCACTCGATGCAGGAAAGCGCACGTGATTGTCGGCGTACCGAAAGAGGTCAAAGGCGACGAATACCGCGTGGGACTCCTGCCCGTCGGCGCCGAAGAACTGACCCGCGCGGGGCACCAGGTTTTCATTCAGCGGGATGCCGGTGAAGGCTCCGGTCTTTTCGACGAAGAATACGCGGCGCACGGCGCCACCATCGTCGATACGGCCGACGAGGTTTACGGCCAAGCCGAACTGATCGTCAAAGTCAAAGAACCGCAGCCAAGCGAGTGGCCGCTCTTGCGCGCAGGCCAGGCCGTGTTCACGTACTTTCATTTCGCGGCCGACCGCGCGCTCACCGAGGCCGTGTTGGCCAGCGGCGTGACCGCCGTGGCGTACGAAACGCTGCGCGACCAGCGCGGTCGTCTGCCCTTGCTCACGCCCATGAGCGAAGTCGCCGGACGCATGAGCATCCAGGAAGGGGCCAAGTTCCTCGAACGCCCACAGATGGGCCGCGGCATTCTGCTCGGTGGAGTACCCGGCGTCGAGCCGGCACATATCACAGTGCTTGGCGCCGGCATCGTGGGGGCCAACGCCGCCCGCATTGCGGCAGGATTTCAGGCCAGCGTCGGCCTGCTCGACATCAACATGGATCGCCTCCGCTATCTCGACGACGTCATGCCTCCCAACGTCGATGTGCTCTTCAGCGACCGTCACACCATTCGCGATCAACTCGGGCGGGCCGATCTCGTCGTCGGCTCCGTCCTCATTCCCGGAGCCAAAGCGCCGCGACTGGTCGAGCGCGAAATGCTCGGGCTAATGAAGCCCCGCAGCGTGATTATCGACGTTGCCATCGACCAGGGCGGCTGCGTCGAGACCAGCCGACCCACGACGCACAGCGATCCGATCTTTATCGAAGGCGACGTCGTCCACTACTGCGTCACGAACATGCCCGGCGCCGTGGGCCGCACGAGCACCTACGCACTGTGCAACGTCACGCTGCCTTGGGCGCTGCAGATTGCGAATCTCGGCATCGAGCCGGCCGCCCACAAGCTTTCGCCTGTGGCGCATGCGATCAATATCATGGACAACGAAGTCACCAATCTGGCCGTAGCCGAGACATTCGACTTGCCGTGCTCGACGCGGTTTGCCCAGGCAGATGCCTGAACGGTCCTCGGTGAATTGTGCGCTTCAGGCGGTCGCTGCGGAGCACCGATTGACATGACGCTCGATCTCCAGCGTGTTGCACGCCTGCAACTGTGTCATCTCCCCACACCGCTCGAACCGCTCCGGCGACTCACCGACGAATTGGGCGGCCCGCGCATCTTCGTGAAACGCGACGACTGCACGGGCCTGGCTGTCGGCGGCAACAAAGCCCGCAAGCTGGAGTTCCTATTGGCCGATGCGCTGGAACAGGGCGCCGACACGATCATCACGGTGGGCGGAACGCAATCGAACCACGCGCGACAAACCGCCGCCGCCTGTGCCCGGCTGGGACTCGACTGCGAGCTGATCCTGCCGCGCATGTCGCGGTTTCACAGCCCGACGTATGACACCGGCGGCAACGTGTTGCTCGACCAGCTGCTCGGCGCCAGGCTCCATCATCTGCCGGGTCCCGATGACGCGGCGCCCGCCATTCGCGAGTTGCAACAGGAATTGCGCGCGGCCGGTCGCAAACCGTACTTCATCCCGGCTGGCGGCTCCACGCCGCTGGGCGCTGTGGGTTATGTTGCGGCGGCCGAGGAGCTGCTCGGGCAGCTTCGCGACCGAGAGCTACCCATCGACACGATCGTCGTCACCACCGGCAGTTGTACGACCCACGCGGGACTGCTCACGGGGCTCGCAGCGCTCGACAGCTCGATACGCCTCATCGGCATCACCATTTTCCGCGAAGCGGATGACGCGGCGGCTCTGGTCCGCGAAAAGGCTCAGCAGACCGCCGACCTGATCGGACTGCCGCGCACGCAGGCCGACGATCGCGTCGAAGTCCGCGGTGAGTATCTCGGCGACGGCTATGGCGAACCGACCGATCGCATGCGCGAGGCCGTCCAGCTTGTCGCCCGGCTCGAAGGTCTCCTGCTCGATCCGGTTTACACCGGCAAAACGATGTCCGCCCTGATCGACCTCGCCCGCCGCGGCGAACTAACCGCCGACCAGAACGTCCTCTTCTGGCATACCGGCGGCACGCCGGCGCTGTTTCCTTACGCAGATGCATTGTTGTAAACGCGTCCGGTGGATTGTGTACACCGATAGAAAATGCGAGAATACGAGCAATCTCGTAAAGAGTATCAAGTAAAGTGATTTGCACGATTCACCATGAAACGCGCAACATGGCGATGCTTGCGGGTTGAGTCGCTGGAACCGCGCCGCGTGCTGACGGACGTGTTTAACGAGTTGGGAATTGTAGTTGTCGCCAACTCGGACGCCGTAGCGGGCGCCCCTGCTATTCCGATTCTCCGCGACGGTGTCTTTCAGGAAAACGCCGATCAGTTGGTCTTTAGCTACGATGTCGACGCAACGGATGGATTCGATTCGCGGCAGATGCTGGTCATCGACTCCAACGGGTTGATGCGATTGCGGCATCTCGATGGAGACGCCGCGCCCGGAAGCGAAGACAACTTCGGCAGCAACTTCAAGTTGCCTCCTCAATTGCGACTCGAGAGCGGCGATTTTCTGGGCGCTCGAGTGACCGAGATGAACGTGGTGACGACCCGCGCGCACCTTGGGATTCTCGAACTGGAGATGACCGGCCGGCCGATCGATGGCGGCGGAAGCTCGCCACCCGTCGAGGTGAGCTGGCAAATGACGATATTGCCGTCCAACTATCACCGCGGCTGGATTCGTCCCGCGCATGCTCAGTCGTCGGTGATCGTCGATGTGCATGTCGCGTTTCAAGGGGAGGTGACACTAGCGCAGGGTGCCACTGCGCAAGCAGAGGCGTTTCGAGTCGCGGAGATTACTTCCAGCAATGTGCCAGCCAGCAACACGGGTGGTTTAGGACGCACACACGACGCGGATCAACTCCGGGTCACTAGTGATGATGGCAGCGAACTGGCTGCGGTGTCCTTGAACGATGCACCGCCCAACACCTTGGGCTTCCCGTCGGGCATCGCGTTTGATGGTTGGTTGGAAACGAACCAACTCACCGAGGCACCGCTCAATGGCGATCCGCCCAACGTCCGCGTGGATGTGCATTCCGCGACCGGAGCGCCCGAGCATCGAGCCCAGTTCTTCATCACCGTCAATCCAGGAATCGATGAGAACTCGGACAACGTGGGCGCGTTCGTCAGTCGCACGTTCGACACCGCAAACCGCACCATCGGCGCAGGAACGGAGTTCTCGTGGACCGTACGCGTCGACGCCAACGATTTCCCGCGCGGTGGACTGGACTCGAATCTGCAATACGTGCGGCAGCTTTACCTACAAGAGCTTGGACGCCCCGGCGCCCTCGTTGAAGTGGCCAGTTGGGCGCAACTGCTGGACGGCACAATAGGATCGCGGATCTTTGTCGAGCAGCAGATCGCCACTTCGCCGGAGGCACGCGCTCGCACGCTCGATCACTACTACACGCATTTCTTGGGCCGTGACGCAGATCTGTTTGGACTCATCAACTGGGATCAACTTTTATTGCAAGGCGGCGAAGAGCAGGTCGCCGCTGGCATCTTGGGATCGGTCGAGTTTTTCCAGCGTGCGCAATCTCAAATTGGCACCGGAACCCAAGTTGAGCGATTCGTGCGCGCGCTCTATCAGGTGTTGATGAATCGCGATCCAGCCGCCAGCGAGGTGAATGGCTGGGTGAGTTTCTTGGCGAGCGGAGCGACGCGATCGCAGGTTGGCTTCCTGTTCCTAGCGTCGGTTGAGTACCGAGACGACGTGATTAGGGCTCTGTACCTGACACATCTCCACCGCCAGCCCGGCGATAACGAAATTAGCCTGTGGTCAGCATCAACACTCGATCTGCGGACCGCGCGCGAACGCATAGCTGCCAGCGACGAGTTTTTCACGAGGAATTAGAGGGTCTGAAGCCATTGCCGCCGTCGCAATCTGGCGAGTTTGACCGCGTCTACTGCCCTGGCAACTGCAAGAGGTCCAGACTGCGGGCGTCGCCGATGGTGGCTTCGCCGGTCGAGGGGCGGTATTCGATCCGCCCGGCCGTCTGATGTTGCCAGGGGTCGCTAATCGTCCGCCGCACGTGCAGTTCGGCCGCCCCGCGCGAACCGCCTTCGAGCGTCAGCAGATCTTTGGCCTCGACGTAGCTGATGCGATGTCCGCGGGCGGTAAACAACCTTCCTTCGACAACCGGGTTGCCAAGGCATTCGATCTCCATGAATCGGCCACTCGCGTCTGCCGCCGGCATTTGGGCCAGCCCCAACTGATCGCAGTTCAAAAGCACGACCGACTCCGGCAGTTCCGCGCCGCGCGGTAGCTCAACCTTGCTGTTCCAATCCGGCACGCGGCCGTACACCGTGCGCACCTGGCGCTGAAACGTCATCTGCCGCTGCTGCAAGTTGCCGACCACGCCGCCGATGAACTTCACTTCCAAATAGGTGAGCCCGTCCTGTGGCTGCGCCTGCGCTGGAGCACGGCCGCGGCCGCTGAGCATGGCCGGAGCTTCGGGACCCCCCACGCGCCGCAGCACCAGGTTGCCCGGCCCGCTGCATTCGACATCGCCTGAGGGTTGCCGCACGGTGGCGGTAGCCACCTCCATCCGCATTTGTGACTCCAGCGTCCCGCGCGCATCGAGTTCGCGTCCCTCTAACACGACTCCGCCGCGACACTCGACCAGCGACACCTGCGGCTGTGTCTCCATCCGCGAGCTGCTGAAGTCGATGCGTTGATCGAGCCGCACGTGCATCAATTCGGTTCGTAGCGTTTGCTGCCCCGTCTCGCCGATCACCGATTCGGAAAGCACGGCGGTCTGCCCGTCGAACTCCATGCCGGCCGCCCACTGCAAGCGCATCGTGCCATCGCCGAGCTCTTGAAGCTGCTCGACTTCTCGTCCGGCGATGGTCATCGCCCCGGCGCCGTGCACCCAGAGTCGGTTTTGTCCGCGTAGCAGATTGACCTGACCGCCTTCCAACTGAAGCCCGCGGGCTTCGATCTCCGCGGGCGTTCCCGTCACAGTGACTTCGGCATCGGCCGGATCGGTCTGCTTGACGTAGATATGATCGCCGGCAATCCGCAGTCCGCTGGGCGCTCGGTCGCTGGCGGGAAGCTCCACCAGCTCAACGTCCTCTTGCACGATCAACTGCCCCAGCATAGGCTCGCTGCCCTGCAACAAGACCTGCGCTTGCAGCTTCCCGCCGCGCAGTCTCAGCCGCGAAGGAAGTCCAGCCGCCGGTCCCATCATGTCGCCCAGAGGATTTCCCGGGACGGGCAGCCCGGGCACGGCCGCCAGTGCCACGCGGCTGGGTGCGTTGTGGTGGTTCGTTTCAAGCACCCCGGCTGGTTCGCGCAGCGCGAGCAGTCTGGCGACTACCGGTTCGCGGGCGTCGCTGCGATAGACAACGGGCAGCACGCGTCGATCGCCCGCTGTGCGATGCCGCCGCACATCGACGGTGCTTGTTGCCGCGGATGCCGACTCGAACCACATCTCCAGTCGGTTCAAGTCGGCAACCAACCGCGGCGATTCGATGTGAACGTTATCGATCGCCAGCACCTTGTCCGGCACGAAGCGTTCGGCATCGGAGCCTCCGCCACCCGAGACAGCGGAGGAGGGGGGCGCGGCCGTGGCCACAATCTTTTGCTCGCGTACAACTTCGTGTAGCCAGGCGTAAACTTCTTGCGCGGCCAGCGAACCAAGTCCCGCAGCCGCCAGATAGGCGTCACCGCGCGCCGCCACGATGTAGCCCGTCGGCTGCTCGGAATCGGGATAGAGACGCAGTTCCTTCGTCCAGCGAGCTTCCACCGGTTGCGGCTCTTCGCCAGGTAACGCGGCGACGAGTTGTCCCGGTCCCCGCGCCAGAAAACTCCCCAGCGTTCGCCCCTCCAGTCGCCGATAGTAGATCTCCGCCGACTGAATCGTGTTGGTCTTCTGCCGCAACTGCGCCGGCTGTGCGCCGACCAATGCCGCCGTGTCTTTCAGGAAGTCGTACTGCAGCGACTGCCCGATCGCCAACACCTCCGACGCAGGCATTTCGAGCACGACGTGCTCGCCTTGCGCGACGATCCGCTTGGGGAGCAGCTTGGGCATCTTGAAGCGGCCCGGCTCTTGCGGCTGCGGCTCCGCGAGCGGTGTGCCGTCGGGCGCGGCCGTCGTGAGATACAAAAACAGATCGTCGCACCGCAACGTGTCCGGCGGCACGTCGGGCAGTTTCCGCTCGACCAGCACCGCGCGATGAAAGGCCAGAAAGTATTCGGCCAGATCAAACTCGAACGTCCCGTCGCAGACGATCTCGACCGGCACCGGCTCCGCTTCTTCAGGCGACTCATCCGCGGAGCCCTCGTCCTCGAACATGCGGTCCAGCGCCAGTTGCCCCACCATGTGGACGTCGTCCAACAGCTCCAGCCGCTCGACGCCTTGAATGTTCGGTCCGGCACCGACTTGAGCGGGGCCGTCGGCTCGCAACAGCGTGATGCGCATGCCGCGGCCGTGACCGTGATTCTCGCCCAGGTGAAAATCCACGGCGGCGTCGGTCTTAATCGCTTCTTCGTCCATTTCGACGTCGTGGGTCACGATGTACAGATCGTCCTCGGGGCCCGGTTCGCGATTGTCGCTGCGAATCGTCACCTCGCCTTCGATCGATGCGCCGAGCAACTGCCGCACTTCGAACCGGCCCAGGTCGACGTCGCCATCGAATTGCAGCACCGCACCGCCAGGGGCCTGCATGACGATGGCCCGACGGTTGCGCTCCTCCGGCGTCGCCGCTTCGTCGGCTGTAAACAGCACCATCGTGCAGGGCTTCATCTCCAGGTAGCCATCGCCCAGGTTGCTATAGTCCTTGATCACCAGCATGCCCCGGCTGGTCTCGAGAATCCGGGGCGAGTCGAGTTCCCACGAGCCCGGCGGCAGGATGTCTCTGAGCGCGTCGAGCTGGCGGTCGAGCACCTTTTGATAGGGATCGACGCCGCCCAGCGAATCCGGATTGCCTTCCCAGCGATCGATCGAAGGCTCGATGAGGGGCACGGCGACCGCTCGATACGCGCCGAATGCCAATAGCACAACGGCCAGCGTCGTCAGAGTGCGGCGGATGCGTGCGATCACGTGGTCAACTCGATAGCTGCTCGAGTGCGCAGCGCGAGGGTCTCATCAGCAGGACGCTGGTTCGGTTCAACAGGGCCGTCACAGCCAACGATGCGCAGACGGCCGACTACGATCCTTCGTACAGTTGCATCAAGTCCGACCATCGCTGCTGGGCTTTGAGCACCAGTTCGATCGTCTCGCGCACGGCGCCGTGACCGCCAGGCCGCTGGGTGACGTAGTCGGCTGCTGCCCGGAGTTCTTCGCAGGCACTGTGCACGGCCACGCCCAATCCCACATGACGCACCGCCGGCAAGTCGGGCAAATCGTCGCCGATGAACGCCGCCCGCTCGGGCGCGAGTCCCAGCGTGTCGAGAATCTCGCGCACCACCGGCAGCTTGTCTTCGGCGCCCTGCCGCACGATGTCGATATCCAGTTCGATCGAACGCAGCTTGACGATGTGCGAGTTGCGGCCGGTGATCAGCCCGAAGCGATAGCCGGCCCGCTGCCACAGGCGAATGCCCAGCCCGTCGCGAATGTCGAATCGCTTGGTTTCGATACCCTGGTTGTCGAAGACGACTCCGCCGTCGGTCAGCACGCCGTCGACGTCAGCCAGGATCAGCTCCACCGGCAGGCACTTCTCTTCCCAACTCATGTACGCACTCCGACCGCGCGCGGTTGGCCAGCTGCACCCTGACAGCGGCCCGCAATCACTTCGCGAGGTGCCGATTGTAGCGGTCCGGCAGCGTCTCCCAAGCCGGATTCGCCGCAGCGGAGAACTGCCGCCAAATCGCGCGGCGCGACCGCAGGGATGTGCGAGTGATAGCACGCACCGCCGGATGCTGGCACGCCGGGCGCCATCCGCGTCGAGCGAAGCCGCACGGCCGTTACTTATCGTCGTCGCTGGGCAGCCCGACCACGTCGGTGATGTCGAGCATGCCGACCGGCCGGCCAGCGCCATCGATCACCGGCAGCTCGCTTAGCTTGCGCTCTTGAATCACGACCACCGCATCGCAAAGCTGCGCGCCTTGAGGCACCGTGCAGGGTTCGCTGGTCATCACTTCCTGGGCAGGGCGGTCGAGGGCGTCATCCTGGCGACTCTCAAACAGCCGCGCCAGATCGCTGTCGGTGAAGATCCCTCGCAGCAGCCCCTCGTCGTCGACGAGCATGATCGCGCCGCTGCGGCGGCCCGGGCGGCCCGCCGCGACCAGCACCTCGCGCACCGTCTGCGATTGATGGGCCACGCGGCATTGGTCCAGTGGTCGCATACACTCGTCGACCGTACTCAGCTTCCGACCCAGGCTGCCGCCCGGATGGAACTGCGCGAACTGGATCGGCGTGAAGCCCCGCAT
>CALKYM010000010.1 GCA_938003525.1 uncultured Planctomycetales bacterium
GGCCACTACACGCTGGCCGGAGTACGGCCCGACGACAACGTGCTCTTCCTTTCTACCGGTACTGGCGAAGCGCCGCACGATGCCATGCTGGTCGAATTGCTCGCCGGCGGGCACCGGGGGCGCCTCGTCTCGCTGGTCTGCGTGCGTCAGTTTCAAGATCTCGGCTACCGCCGCACCCACGAACGAATCGCTGAGCTCTACCCGCAATACGCCTGCCGCTGGCTGACGACGCGGGAGCCGATCAATCTCGATCCCCAGTCGCCCGGTTACGTCGGCAAGATCTATCTCCAGCAGTACATCGAGTCGGGTGACTTCGAGCGGGAGTACGACATCCCGCTTGATCCGGAGCGGACCCACGTCTTTCTCTGCGGCAATCCCGACATGATCGGCGCGCCGCTCAAGGGCCGCCACGTGAAGAGCGATACCGAACCGACGTTTCCCGAGAAGCGTGGCATGTGCCAGATGCTCTACGAGCGCGGGTTCATCTTCGACGCCAAGGATGCCCCCGGCACGATCCATTACGAAGAGTACTGGTAGTCGCGCGTTGCATTGAGCCCCTCTGCGCTGCGCCGCTCCTTCAGCTTGACCTCGGCCTCGCAAGCCACGACAGTGATGAGGTTCGCCGCCGGTTGGCGACGCGTTTCCTCCTCGTCATCCCGCTCTTAGGCCCTCCACCAGGATCGTCGTATGGACCTTCGGCACAACGTCCGCCCACGGCTCCCGTTGCAACTCGTTCTCGCCACGCTCTGGGGCTGTCTGGTCCCATCCGCACAGGCCGAGAATTGGCCAGCCTGGCGCGGACCGCGCTCCGACGGGACGAGCCTCGAAGAGAACGTGCCCGTTTCCTGGAGCGCGACTGAAAACGTCGCCTGGAAAGCGCCGCTACCCGGTCCTGCCGGGGCCACGCCCGTCGTCTGGGGCGATCGCGTCTTCCTCACGTCGGCCACCGACGAAGAGTCACTCCTCGTCCTGTGTATCGACACCGCCGGGAAAGAACAGTGGCGGCACGTGCTGGGAACCGGCAACCGCAACGTCCGGGGAGACGAGGGTAACTCGGCCTCGCCTTCGCCATGTACTGATGGCCAGCACGTGTGGGCCATGCTCGGCACAGGAGACATGGCCTGCTACGACTTTGCCGGCAAGGTGGTCTGGCAGGTCTCCCTGCCAGATCGGTTCGGGGACTTCGATATCGCCTTCGGCATGACGTCGACGCCGGTTCTGGCCGGCGATCGACTCTATCTCCAGCTCATCCACAGTGGCGGCGCACTGGTTGCGGCGCTCGACAAGCTCACTGGCGAGACCGTCTGGTCGACGCCTCGACCGAGCGATGCCTACGCTGAATGTGAGCACTCATATGCTTCGCCGTTTCTCTATCAAGACGCCTCGACGTCGTTCCTGCTCACCCACGGCGCCGACTACGTTATGGCCCATCGTCTTGAGGACGGGGAAGAAATCTGGCGCTGCGGCGGCATGAACCCGCGCGGCAACTACAATCCCACGCTTCGCTTCGTGGCTTCGCCAGTCGCGGTGCCCGGTCTGATCGTCGTGCCGTCGGCCAAGAATGGCCCCGTGCTGGCGCTCAAGCCGAACGCCAGCGGCGATGTGACCGACGATGTAAGTGCGCATCAATGGATTCGCGAGCAAAACACGCCGGACGTGCCCTCGCCGCTGGTCTACGACGGGCTCGTCTACCTCTGCCGCGAGAATGGCGATTTGATCTGCCTGGATGCAAAAACCGGATCCGAACAATACTACGAGCGCACGCATCGCCAACGTCATCGTGCGTCGCCGATCGTCGCCGATGGCAACATCTATCTCGCCGCCCGCGATGGCACGATTACGGTCGTCCGCGCTGGCCGCGAGTTCGAGATCGTGGCCCAGAACGAAATGGGCGAAGACGTCTCTGCCTCGCTGGTCGTCTCCGGCGGCCGCATCTATGTGCGGACGTACGAACATCTGTATTGCATCGGGAAACGCTAGTGCTCCGTCAACGTTCAGTTTTCGGGTTGGAGCCGTTCGGCAGAGCACTAGGTTGTGTTGTTTGCGCCAAAGCACTTGCGTCTTTGGCGATCATTGCGCGTCGGTGCGAATGAATCGGGCTGACGCTCCACTAGAGCACAACGGCTGAGACGATCTCTATGAACAACTCACCAGCAACGGCACGCCTGCGGCGAATGTCGCCAAACCTCATGCGGCCCATCATCTCGGCGGCACTGCTCTTCGCCTGCGGTTTCGCGGCTGCTACCGCGCTGGCCGATGGAGGGCCCTTCGCGGCGCACAATGCCTACCCGTTTCGGTTCTATCCCGCCGGGAAGTTCGAGCGGGCACTCGAACTCGGAATGCGGTACGTGGAGTTGGACATCACGTACGATGCCGAGCGTGACGCCGCCGTCGTCACACACGATGCAGAGCCGCGCGGGGGCGAACCACTGCTGGCCGACATGGTGGCCCAGGCGTGCAGAGCGTGGGCCCAGGGTCCGGCAGACGACTACACACTGATCATCGATTTCAAGACCGCCTCCGACCCCCTCGTCCGCGACGTGAAACAGGTACTCGAGTCGCACGCCGAGCTGTTGTCCAAACTACCGCGGGAGCCCGGCGGCAGCTTCGGACTCGGCAAGATCACGGTCTGCCTGACCGGGAACTCATCAGCCCACCGCAAATACTTCGACCTGGTGGGCGCAGACGGCGTCCTGCTGGCCTTTGGCGATGCCGGACACGGCGGCTGGCACGAAAGCCCGGAGGATCATGTGCCCCAGGAAGATGCCGGCTTCGTCCGGTTTCTGACCTACCACTTCTCGGTCTGCGCGGACTCGGCCGAAGCGCGCGGTGCGCAGCACTTTTCCGAGGAGCGTGCCCGGCGGATTATGGCGGCCGCCGAGGAGCGTGGTTATCGCGTGCGGATCTACACCCTGAACCCCGGACGCCAGGAGAACGGCGACCACGACTTCACCACCTGGCAGCGCTGTGTCGCGGCCGGCGTGCACATGATCTCCACCGATGCGCTGGCCATCGCCCGCCGCTGGTGGGCCGAGCATGGCGACCGGGAGTAGCAGCCAAGTTCCTTCCCCAAGCTGGGGGTCTTGGCTGGCGTTGACATTTGGCAACATTTTTCTTGACACCGCCGGCGAATCGATCATGCTAGGGCCTATACGCTTGACCGCGTAGGCGCCCGTGTTGGGCACTTCAGCGGTCGTTATCGTCAACGATTTCTTTTGGGGTGCCTGTGAAAACCGGCCGAGAGTCTCAAGCGAACGCGTAGTCGCGTCGTTTCGACCTCCGGTTTTCAGCTCTCTGGCACCTGCGTCCCTCTTCTCTGAGCGACGCTGATTTCGTTTGCCCGATCTGAACCGGTCGTCTCTTCGCGTCCCCTGGCTGGGCGCGGTGCTACGACGCTGGCGCTTTGCACCCACCGGCAATTCCGCTGCCGGCGTGTTTCTGGCGATGCGCGCGGTCGTTCGCCGACTCCTCGAGCCGACTTCCAGCAACCACTTTCCACATGGGCTCTTGGCGCCCGATGTACGCGCGGCGGGCGATTGCCGCTTGCCCGCGCGGCCTGCCGATGCGCCATCGCCCCTTAGGAGTCCTCCCGAGGCAAGACAGCAGACGATGTTTCATCCTCAACTAGGCAGCAACAAATCAGCGAAGTTTCTCCGCGCCGTGCTCGCAGTGGCGATGGCAGCAGCGCTCTTCACGGGGCATCACGCCGTGGCGGGGCCCATTGGCTATTCGCTCAAGTTCGCCAGCGACAAGCGTTTGCTGCAAGCGCCCAACAACCCGAATGTCCGCACGCTGGTGGCCAAGCAGACCAAGTACGACCGGCTGATTGGCCGGGCGATGCCGTACTATGAACTGGCCAACCTCTCCGCCGACGAAGACCTCGTCCGCTGGCAACTCACCGTGGGCGACGTCGGCTTTCATTTCGCCGGATTGGACACGCAAGACCCGGCCGGCGCCGTCGTCAGCCAGTCGCTGGTCGGGCTGGGAACGCCGGAATCCGACGTTCTCACTCTCAACGTCAGCGGCCTCAAGCCGGGCATGTCGACGATTGGCCGGGTCAAAATAGCGCCCGATCAGCCCACCCCGAACCAAATCACGGATTTCCGCAACGTGCTGTTCGAAATGAACAGCGCGTCGACGCCCGAACAGACCCAAAACGCGGAGGTCAACGTGACCTTCAGCAGCGGCTCGACGCTGGGCGGGATGCTGCCCAACTTCACGCACGAAGAGTCCGTCCTGGGCGGCCATTTCGTTCCCTGCGGCAATGAGGCTTTCGCCGAGCAAGAGGTCTTCGAATACACTCAGACCGGCGAAACCGAAGTTGTGCCCGAACCAGGCACCCTCGCGCTCTCCGGCACGGGACTAGTTTGCTGGGCCCTTGTCGCCTGGCACCGCAGACGTTCGCGGCGGCGCCCGTAAAACGACCGCTGCCCAGCCCGCTGGGCGACATACTCCCACCCGCAAACAGGCTCGCCGGCATATTGCGGCGCCGGAGTTGGCGCGTCACAGTCTCTAGCAGAGGCAGGGCGTCCAGCGACACCGTCCTCCAATGCTCGGCCGCTCTAGTTCGCTGTCTGATCGCGCCCAGGGTATTCCGCTCATGTCGCTTCGACGGTTCGTCAACCAGCCGTCCCGGCAACGCCGGTTGCCGCGACGCACCGGGCGGCACGCCGAGAGGCTCGAGGCGCGGCATCTGCTGAGCACCAACATCTCGCCGGTCGAGCAATTGCTCGTCGAGCTACTCAACTCGGCCCGGGCCAATCCGACGGTGGCCGCCATCGAGGCCGGACTGACGAACCTCAACCAAGACCTCGAGCCAGGCACCATCTCGCCGGCTCCCAAGCAGCCTTTGGCACCTCATCAGTTGTTGGCCAATGCCGCCGGCGGGCACTCCAGCGACATGTTCCAGCGCAACTTCTTCGATCATGTCGACCCTGACGGCGTCGGGCCGCGCGAAAGAGCATTGGATGCTGGCTACACGACACTGCCGCTGGGCGAGAACCTGGCGTTCCAGGAAAGCCAGCCGTTGCCTACTGTCGACGTCGTCGTGGAATTGCACGCCGGGTTGATTCGCAGCCCCAGCCATCGCACCGCGATCTTTTCGCCGGCGTTCGACGAAATCGGCACCGGCATCGTCAGTGGGATACCTGCTGGCGAAACCCGGGCTCGCTACTACATCACCGAAATGTTCGGTGGCAATAGCCGAGACGTTTACCTCACGGGCGTCGCCTTCGCCGATGTGGTTCGCGTCGACGGCGACTATGACGTCGGCGAAGGGCTCGGTTCCGTGGCCATCGTCGCGCAAAGTGGCGCCGGAGCGACGCTAAGCGAATCGACCGGGCCCGCGGGCGGGTACGCGCTGCCGATGCCCGCTGGCACGTACACCGTGCTGGCCACCGGGCCCGGTTTGCCCGCTCCCGTGCTTGGCGAAGTCGCGGTCGGCACACAAAACGTCAAGCTCGACATCAGCCCCCGCCCGGCGGCCGCCAATCAGGTTGTTGAGCAGGCATATCGCTGGCTGCTCGATCGCGCGCCGTCGCCCGTTGAGCGCACGAACTGGGTAGCCGCCGCCCGGCAGTTTTCGTCGGAACACGTGCTCGGTTCGATTTTGTCTTCCGCCGAATACTTCGCGCTGGCTGGCAACGACCTCGCCACGTTCGTCGCCCGTGCCTATCGCGAATTGCTGGGTCGCGAGGCCGGGCCCGCGGAAGTGGCCGGCTGGACGGGCGCACTCGCATCCGGTCTCCCGCGCAGCGGATTCGCGGCGGCCGTAGTAGCGGGGCCAGAATTTCGGGAAGCCCTGCTCGCAACGGCCAACGACTTCCGCCCACTGATCGGACGCTTGGCGGCGGGCGAAGATGCGTTGGGCTGGTTACTCGCCGGCAACGAACGCCAGGGCTGGCTTTCGGGCCTGTATCGCGATCTCATGGGCCGTGAGGGTTCTTCGCGGGAAATCCTCTCGTGGACTCGCGATCTGGCCGCTGGGCTGAGCCCCGCAGACGTCGTCAGCCGCTTCCTGCAATCGACGGAGTACGCACAGCGTCAGGTCCGCAGTTTGTATGCCGATATCCTCGGTCGCGCTCCGGGGCCCAGCGAGTTGAGCGAGTGGGTGGGCCAATTGCGGTCGGGGCTCACCGTGGTTGCGGCCCAAAGCCGCTTCTACGCATCTGGCGAGTTCCTCACTGTCGCAGGCGGAACTACACAGGGCTTCGTCAGCCAGCTCTATCAGAATATCCTGAACCGGACGGCATCAACGGCCGAGCTGAGTCTCTGGACGCTGCCGATTGACACCGGCTCGCTCTCTCGCAGCCAGGCGGCGCTGGCCTTCTTGAATGGCGTTGAGTATCGCCGCATGGCGGTCGACGGTTTGTATCGGGATTGGCTCGGCCGGTCACTCGATGCCACCGGTTGGGCCCATTGGTCGGCCGTGCTTGCCGCAGGCACGCCAATCGAAGGCGTCGTCCGAGGCATCGTCCTCAGCAACGAGTATTTGACGCGCAACCGTTAACGACGCCGGGCTGCCCGCCGCGGGGGAATCGAACCACTCTAGAAAAAACGCCCCGTCGAGCCCGATCGCTCGGCGGGGCGTTGGTGCGATTCTCTTTTGCAATCGTCGGCGACAAGTGCCGCCGGCCGTGGCGGTTCAGAGCACGGTTACCAGCGCTAACAGCGACGCGCCGACAACGGAGATGGCGCCGCCCAACCAGCGCAGCGCGCTCCGCTCGGCCAGATGCACCAGCGCGAGCCCCCCCAGTACACCCACCGTGTGGAGCGCGGCAGTAGCGAGCACGAAGCCGGCCGCGTAGTTGCTCCACGCGCCTTCCAGAATGTGCGCATAACCATGGAACATCGCGAACGCGGCCACGAGGCCCAGGGCAGCGGCCGGCGTCAGTCGCCAAGACGCGGCCACCAGCAGCCCGAGCACCAGCACCGATGCCGCGATGGCCGGTTCAACCAGAGGCAGCGAAACGCCGGCCGTGGCCAGCAGCCCGCCAGCGAGCATCGAACCGACAAACACAGCCGGCAATAGCGCCAACCAGCGGCCGCCCATCCGCACTGCCAACAGCCCCACGGCGATCATCGCCAGCAGGTGGTCCCATCCCAACGGGTGTGCAAGCCCATCGGCAAGCGTATGCCCGCCGTGACCCGGATGAGCGAGAGCGGGCTGAACCAGCGCGCCCAGGACGAGCCACGCGCCGGCCAGGCAGGTGAGTTTGCGGCACATGAATTGACTCCTTGAGAGATTGCGATCGGATTCTGCACAATCCACGAACCGACAGCGCGCCGGCCCATCGCCGACGAATCGGCCTGACCCCACGGCCAATCATCCTAACGCCTTGGAATTCGCGAGTCTAGCAAGTCGCGTCGGCAGCTCACTGCCTCATAAAGTCGCTCGCCGCCACGCCTTCAGCCGTGCCCAGGGCCGGTCTTTCCAGGGGATGGCCGACGGGTTGCGCCACCAGGAGAAGATGCCGCGTCCTGGTTCGACGCTCATCGCGACGGATTCGCGTTTCGACACGATTTGGCGGCACCGAGCCACTGCGCAACGGCTGCAAACGCACGAGGCTGCGAGCGTTCAGCGGACTCTCGCCTTTCGCACCGATACCCCCGCGGCGACGCCCCTCGCCGCGCGATTGCACCGGCAATGCCGCTTCTGCAGGCCCCGCTCCTACGCGGTCATCTCAGGCTATCTGCCTGCAAAATCTATACTTAGGCGGTACACGGAGCTCGCACGATGGGAACTCGATGTGACCGGGCAGCCACAAGCGGCGACTCATTTCGTGAAGCTCACAGATGACGCCCCAGGGGGCGGAAGCTGATCGTGAACGACGTTGTGGAAATCGCGGAGCAGACCGATGAAGCGCTTATCGCTGAAGCTGCGCGCGAAGGATCAGACGGGCCGGCGTTCGTGGCGCTCATCGCCCGCCATCAACAGCGCGTGTGGCGCATCTGCTACCGGCTGCTGGGCAACGAACACGACGCTGCCGACGCCGCGCAGGAGGTCTTCGTCCGGTTGTATCTCAAGCGCAATGCCTTCGCCGGGCGATCGCGTTTCACCACCTGGCTGCACGGCATGGCACTGCGCGTCTGCCTCGGCCTGCGCCGTAGCCGAGCGCGCAGGCAACGTCGCGAAACGATGGCTGCAGTGCAACGGCCCACACAATCCGCGTCGCCGGACCCCGCGACGCTCGACCTGCTCGAAATGCTCGACATCCTCGACGACGAAGACCGCGCCCTGCTGATCCTGAAATACGCCGAACAATATACGATCGACGAGCTCTCCGAGATGTTCGATCTCTCCGCCAGTGCCTGCAAGATGCGATTGAGCCGCGCCCGGGGAAAGCTGCGGGCGCAGTTCGGACGAGACTTCTGACAACTGATCGGCACACGACATCGCCTGACGGCGAAGGAAAGACAGCCATGACCGACGAGCCGCTGGCCGAACTTGCCGACCGCGACGTCCCGCCGCTCCCGCCGGAGTTCGACAATCAACTGCGCCAACAGATGAATCGCGCACTCGTGACCCGCGATCTCGTTGAATTCGGGACGCAGGCGGCACCTCAAGCAGCCGGTCAATTCGCCCGCGCGGCCCTCGACCTGGTCGTCATGACACTGACGGGCCGCTCGACGCTCGAACGCCGACGCCGGCGCTGGGCCGAGAGACCGAACACCTAGTGGAGCGTCTGCCCGATTCAGTCGGGCGACGCGGAACGTTCGCCAAAGACGCAAGTGCTTTGGCGCAGACAACAAGGTAGTGCTCCGCCGGATAGCTCGCACCCGACAATCACGTGTTGACGGAGCACTAGACAACGAAACAAGCACGCCGCGACCGTCACGGTCCTGTGGTCGCGGGTGTCCCTGCCAGACGATGCAGGACCGCAGCCACAAGAACTCTGGCGCGACGACCTGCCACCTCCGCGCAGGTGCGTACGGCCAGCCTCACAAGCAACAAGGAGACCCACGATGCATGTTCTTTTCGCCCAGGCGGGCCAGCCGGTCGCTGACCCGGCCGCAGTAGCCCCGGCCGAAACCACCCCGGCCATGACCACGTTTCAACACTGGCAGGACGCCTTTGTGTCGAGCTTCTCACAAGCGCTGGGCGAGCTCGGCGCGCTGATTCCCAACACCGTGGCCATGCTGGCGGTAGTCGTGTTGGGATATGTGGTGGCCCGCATTCTGGCCCGCGCCACCACGGCGTTGGCTGAAGCCATCGGACTCCAAACGGCCGCAGTTCGCAGCGGGCTGGCCGAGTCGATGAGCCAGGTCGGCATTCGCCGCGGCGTGGCCGACATCTTCGGGCAGATCGTGTTCTGGTTGACGATGTGCGTCTTCTTGGCCGCCGGCTTCAACGTCCTCGGCCTGCCCACCGTCTCCACTGCCATGCAACAGATCGTCGACTACATCCCCAACCTGCTCGTCGCCACCGTCGTCGTTGTCGTCGGGCTGCTGGTCGCCTCGTTCCTGCGTGGCGTGGTGGCCACCAGCGCTGATCGCGTCGGGCTCTCCTACGCCGAAGCGCTGGCAGGCGGCTGCTACTGGGTACTGGCCCTGCTGACGTTCATCGCCGCCTTCGATCAGTTGGGCATCGAGTTCACTCTGATCAAGGAGATCATCCTGATTGCCTTCGGCGCCGTGGCAGTCGGCTTCGCGCTGGCCTTCGGCATCGGCGGGCGCGACGTGATGGCCGGCATCCTGGCCGGCTATTACACCCGGCAGCGTCTGCACGCCGGCGATCAAGTCCACGTGGCCGGCATGCAAGGCACCGTCCGCGAGGTCGGGCCCGTGTCCACCATCATCGAGACCGAAGAGGACGGACTGCTCAACCGCCACAGCATCCCCAACACCAAGATGCTGCAAGAAGCAGTCCGCTAACAACCCGTTGGCCCACGGCCAACATCATCAACCACGACGGCGGGACGGCGTCCATCGTCCCGCCGTCGTTACTTTTGTCACGGTAGCCGCGTCCTGAGTACGGCAGCCTGCCCGAACGGCTTGCTGATCACGCGCGACCCACGACGAGCCCCGCCACCAACGCAGCCAGGCCGAGGACGAGATGGGTGGCGATGTTCACGGTGGCCCACAGTACGGCCGTCGTGGGATTGGCTCGGCTGCCGGAGAGCGCAAGCTCGTAGGTATCGAAGGCGAACGTGCTGAACGTCGTGAGCGCGCCGGCGAAGCCGGTCATCACCACCAGCCGCAGGAATTCGGCATGGCCGGCTTGATCTTTGAGCAGGGCATAGGCCAGACCGAACACAAAGCAGCCGATCACGTTGACAAGCAGCGTGCCCAGCGGCCAGTGGTCGCTGAGGTACTCTTGGCTGAATCGAGAGACGCCCCAGCGAAGCAAGGCGCCCGCTCCGCCTGCGGCGGCGACGCAGGCCACACGCACCCAAAGACTCTCGAGCATCGAGAACTCCGCCGCTGCTGCGCGCCGCGCCGTTAACGAGCCGTGGCGAAACGATCTTGCACGGCCTGAACCTCAAGCGCCCCCTCGCGCAACGCTTCCATTGCCGCGACGGCGGCTTCGGCTGCCGCCAGCGTGGTGATGCACGGCGCGCCCCATTGTACGGCCGCCGCACGAATGCGTCCCTCGTCGGTCCGCGCGCCTTTGCCGCTGGGCGTGTTGATGATCAATTGCACCCGCCCGTCGATCAGGTAATCGAGAATGTTCGGATGGCCCTGCTGGACCTTCTTCACCACCTCGACCTCGATGCCCGACGCTTGAATCACTTCGGCCGTGCCCGGCGTGGCCAACAAATCGTAGCCCATATCCGCCAGCCGCCGCGCCAGCGGAACGATCTGCGCCTTGCCGCGTTGGGCGACGCTGAGAAAGATGTTGCCCGACTCGGGCAGCACGACCGAGGCCGCTAGCTGGCTCTTGGCGAACGCCACGGCGAACGTATCGGCGATGCCCATCACTTCGCCCGTGCTCTTCATCTCGGGCCCCAGCACGATGTCGACCCCGTGGAATTTGGCGAAGGGGAAGACGCTCTCTTTGACGGAAACATGCGCCGGCACGGGTTCTTCGTGGATGCCTTGCTCGGCGAGCGTCACGCCCGCCATCACCTTGGCCGCCACCTTCGCCACCGGCACCCCGGTGGCCTTCGCCACGAACGGCACCGTGCGGCTCGCCCTAGGATTTACTTCAATGACGTACACGCGCTGCTCGCCGTCTTCCTTCTTCACGGCGAACTGAATGTTCATCAAACCGCGCACGCGGAGACTTTCGGCCAGCGCGTGCGTGGCCCGGCGGATGTTGTCGATGACTTCGGCCGGCAGGCTGTGCGGCGGGATGGCGCACGCCGAATCGCCGGAGTGCACGCCCGCCTCCTCGATGTGTTCCATGATGCCCATCACCATCGTCCGCTCGCCGTCGCAGACCGCGTCGACGTCGACTTCGACGGCATCCTCGAGGAACCGGTCGATCAAGACGGGTTGCCCTTGGGCGACGACGAAGGCCTCGGCCACGTAGCGTTCGAACTGCGCGAGGTCGTAGCAAATCTCCATCGCCCGACCACCCAGCACAAAACTCGGCCGCACCAGCACCGGATAGCCGATCTTCGCCACTTCGGTCCGCGCCTCAGCCAGCGTCCGCGCAATCCCGTTGGCCGGCTGTTCGAGTCCCAGCCGTTCGAGCAGCGACTTGAACCGCTCGCGATCCTCGGCGTCTTCGATCGTATCGACGCTGGTACCGATGATCGGCACTCCACTGTTGGCCAGTCCCCGCGCCAAGTTGAGCGGCGTCTGTCCACCGAACTGCACGATCACGCCGTCGGGATCGAGGCGGTCGCAGATGTTCAGGACGTCTTCGTGCGTCAGCGGCTCGAAGAACAGCAGGTCGCTGGTGTCGTAGTCGGTGCTCACCGTCTCGGGATTCGAGTTGACCATGATCGACTGCACGCCCAACTCGGCGAGCGCGAAGCTGGCGTGACAGCAGCAATAATCAAACTCGATTCCCTGCCCGATGCGGTTCGGCCCGCCGCCCAGAATCATGATCCTCCGCTGGCCGGGTTCGCGCGCGGGCGTTTCGTCTTCTTCTTCGTACGTGGAGTAGTAGTAGGGCGTGTAAGCCTCGAACTCGGCCGCACACGTATCGACTGACTTGAACGTGGCCACGATGCCCAGCCGCTTGCGCTCCGCACGGACATCGCTTTCGGTCGTGTTCCACAGCGTCGCCAGTTGCCGATCGGAAAAACCGAACCGCTTGGCCGTCCGCAACAGTTCAGCATCGGCGTGTTCCAGGCCGCCCAGCGCCCGTAGCTTGTCTTCGAGTTCGATGATCTCGGCGAGGTTGTCCAGAAACCACGGATCGATTCCAGTCACTTCGTACACATCCTGGACCGACATGCCCGCTTTGAGCGCATAGCGCAAGAACCAGATCCGCTCGCTGCCGGGTGTCGCGATTTTGGCGCGGATCTCCTCCATGTCGGGCTGCTGAGGTGTGCCCCAGCGATCCTTGGCATCGCAGCCCAGGCCGAAGCTGCCCACTTCCAGTCCACGCAGCGCCTTCTGCAGCGACTCCTTGAACGTGCGGCCGATGGCCATCGTTTCGCCCACGCTCTTCATTTGCGTGGTGAGCGTCGAGTCGGCCTCGGGAAACTTTTCGAACGCGAACCGCGGAATCTTCGTCACGACGTAATCGATCGTCGGCTCGAAGCAAGCCATCGTTTCGCGGGTGATATCGTTGGGCAGCTCGTGCAGGCGATAGCCCACGGCCAACTTGGCGGCAATCTTCGCAATCGGGAAACCGGTCGCTTTGGAAGCCAGCGCGCTGGAACGGCTCACGCGAGGATTCATCTCGATCACGATCATGCGGCCGGTGCGCGGATTGATCGCGAACTGGATGTTCGAGCCGCCCGTCTCGACGCCGATCTCGCGGATCACCGCCAGCGAGGCGTCGCGCATCCGCTGATACTCTTTGTCAGTCAGCGTCTGGGCCGGCGCCACGGTGATCGAGTCGCCGGTGTGAACCCCCATCGGATCGAAGTTCTCGATGGCGCAGATGATCACGACATTGTCATCCATGTCGCGCATCACTTCCATCTCGTACTCCTTCCAACCGATGATCGACTCCTCGAGCAGCACCTGATTGATGGGCGACGCTTCCAGCCCGCGGGTGACGAGTTGCTCGAACTCTTCGCCGTTGTAGGCAATCGCCGATCCGCTCCCGCCGAGCGTGAAACTGGGACGCACGACACACGGCAGTCCGATGTCCTCGACCACGCGGCGCGCTTCAACCAGGCTCGTTACCGTTTCCCCGCGACAGACTTCGAGCCCGATGCGTTCCATCGCCGCCTTGAAAAGATGTCGGTCCTCGGCCTTGGCGATCACGTCGGGCCGGGCACCCACCATCTCCACACCCAGATCGTCGAGCACACCCTCGCGATCGAGGTCCATCGCCAGGTTCAGCGCGGTTTGCCCGCCGAGCGTCGGCAGCAAAGCGTCGGGGCCCTCGCGCTCGATCACGCTGGCCACGGTCTGCCAGGTGAGCGGCTCGATATAGGTTCGATCTGCCTGAAGCGGATCGGTCATAATCGTGGCCGGATTGCTGTTGACGAGCACCACCTCGTAGCGCTCCTCGCGCAGCGCCTTGCAGGCCTGAGTGCCCGAGTAGTCGAACTCGCAGGCCTGACCAATAACGATCGGCCCGGAACCGATGAGCAGGATCTTATGGAGATCGTCTCGCCGTGGCACGAACCCACCTTTCGAGCAGAGAATCGAGTCTTCCTGGCTCGACCAAATGCACCGCCGAGCCGCGTCAGCAGCCCAATAGGGCCGATCAGCGTAAAATCGCTCAAAAATACCATCTTCACGGTTGCATCGACAAGCAGTACACGGTGAATGACGCGATTCAGCTCGCTAAACGGTCGCTGAACCGTCACCGGGGATACGTGCGCACCGCGGCTGGCCGGTTGATGCATCGGCCGAGCGTAGCCCCAGGCCACCTCGCCGTACCGTGAGACGCGCGAACGGCGCGGAAACCAACTCAGTGGCATGCGGCGATCGAGATGTACAAAGAGCACCTCGGCTCCAAACAGCCTTGGCGGAGCGCCCGGGGTGAGATTCACCGATCTACCGAGCCGATGCTCCCCGGCATAATCGGTGCCGCCCACGTCTTCAGCACGTCCCCACTTAGGCAGCGCGCTGTACCGCCCGATCGGCTGCCTGCCCAGAAGCGTGGCAACTCGAGGCTACTAAACCCGGCAGCCGCAATTCTTTGTTGTGTAGCACCGGCTGGACCCAGCCGTGCACCGCACCCTGTAGTCGCTTCGAGACATCGTCGGCACCACCCTCAGGTGGGCAATTGACACTTCGGCGCAAAGCTTTTACCGTAAATAGTTTGTGCCGTTGTCCGTTCATCTCCCAATCAGCCTGGCTCGCCCATCTGTGACCGAGAAGCCGTGGGGCGGCGTGTTCCATGCCGCCACCGATGCCCGCGTCGAGGCGTTCACCGAAAGCGTGAGCTTCGATCGCCGTCTCTACCAGCACGACCTCGACGTACAAAGGGCCCACGCGCGGATGCTGGTCAGTGCCAATCTGCTCACTGAAGCGGAGTGCCAGCAGATTGAGCAAGCTCTGGATGCCATTCGCCAAGAGATTGAGCAGGGTGGATTCGAGTATCGAGAGTCGCTCGAAGACATTCATATGCACATCGAGCAAGCGCTCACCGATCGCCTGGGCGACCTGGGGCGCAAGCTGCACGCCGGCCGCAGTCGCAACGACCTCGTCTCGACCGACTTCCGGCTCTGGGTCCGTGAAGCCATTGATGCCCTCGATCGCGCACTACACGGTTTGCAACGGGCGTTCGTAGGCCGTTGCGGCCGCGACAGCGAAGTGATTCTGCCGGCCTATACACACCTGCGCCGGGCCCAACCGGTCCTGGCGCCACACTATTGGCTGGCTTACTGCGAAAAACTGCAACGCGATCGCGACCGGCTGGCGGACTGTCGGCGGAGAGCCAACGTTTCACCTCTGGGCATAGCGGCACTGGCCGGCACGACGCTGCCTATCGACCGCGATGAAACGGCCGCCCGACTGGGATTCGAAGCCGTGGCCGCTAACAGCCTCGATGCCTCGGGCGATCGCGATTTCGCGCTCGAATTCTGCTTCTGCCTCACCGTCATCAGTTCGCATCTGAGCGGCTGGGCCGAAGAGTGGATCTTGTGGTCGACCGAGGAATTCGACTTCCTCACGCTGCCCGAAACCTTTTGCACTGGCTCGTCGATCATGCCCCAGAAGATCAACCCGGATGTGCTGGAGCTCATTCGCGGCAAATCGGCCCGCGTGGCGGGCAATCTCCACACGTTGCTGATGCTCGTGAAGGGGCTGCCGCTGGCCTACAACCGCGACCTGCAAGAAGACAAGCCGCCGGTATTCGACACGTACGATACAGTCGCCAGCTGTCTGGAGCTGGCCGCACCGATCGTCGCCGGCGCCGAACTCAAACGCGAGTCGATCGCCGCACGGCTCGACCGTGGCTTCCTCGATGCTACAACGCTCATGGAATACCTGATTCGCCGCGGCACTCCGCAGCGCACTGCACATGGCATCGTGGGCCGGCTCGTGCGGACCGCCATGGACCGGGAGATTCGTCTACAGGATCTCTCGCTCGAAGAATTCAAGGAGGCTGCGCCCGATCTCGACGAAGGCGTTTTCGATGTATTGGGTGTCGAGCGGGCGGTGGCGGCCTTCACCAGCTACGGATCGACGGCGCCGGCCCAAGTTGTAGGACGCGTCAAGTTTTGGAAAAGCCGCTTGCACATGGCGTGAAGCGGTCAGATCGTCCTGCGGAGATAAACTTCCTTGAATATCGATGTTGCTGCCCGAGTTGTCGCCGAGGCACCTGTGATCACACGACAGACTTCGTCGCCGATTTCAGGCAACTCCCCGCGATCGCGCCGCACGGCGTGGTGGCCGTGGGTCATGTGGTGTGCCCTCGCGCTGGGAATCAGTCAGCCGACACGCGCTCAGGAAGCGGTCGCGCCAGCCACCGATCCAATCATCGCCCAAGCGCTGGATTCAATGGGCACCGAACCCGCGGCGCGGCTCCGCGTGATTCTGTTGGGCATCGACCGCGACCAGGAAGAACTGGTGCGCCCGGTGCTCGAAGACTTGATTGCCGCGCAACTCTCTGAAGAGCAACTTGCCGGGCTCGCCCGACGCTTCGGCTCTGCGCCACTGGTCAAACTAGCGTCGAACGAAGCCCTGCAACCCGAGTCGCGCCAGTTCTCCCGCTCGGTGCTGACGGCCACTCAGAATCAGGCCCGGGATCCGCAGCGCATCGCGGCACTGATCGAGCAGCTTGCCAACCCCGAGCAGGCGCGCGTACGCGGCGCGCTCTACGAGCTCGCCCGGGCACGCGACGCGGCCGTAATGCCACTCATCGAGTTGCTTGCCGACCCCGCCAGCACAGTGCCGCGACCGGTCTTGGCGCGGGCATTCTCGATGTTGGGCCCGGATGGGGCACCGCCTCTTGCCGCAATCATCGCGGCGCCGGACGGAAGCCTCCGCATCGCCGCTCTGGAAGCCGCCGGGTACACCCAACAGCGCGAACTCGGCGTCCACGTGCTCGCCCGACTCTATGTAGGCGAAGACGACGCTGAGCGAGCCGCAGCCGCGGTTGCCCTGGAGCAGATCTACGGCGTGCTACCCCCCAGCGCCGATGAAGGGCTCCGGGCGATTGCCGCACGCGCCGAAGATCTGTTTGAGCGCACTCGGCTGGTCGATCCCAGCCAGGAAGTGATCGTTCCGCTGTGGCGTTGGGACGAGGCGTCCGATTCGCTTTTGGTCGAGATGGTGACCCGTCGCGTCGCGCTCGCCAGCGAGAGTTCCTTGCTCGCTGGCCACGCACTCGCCGTCGATCCAGAAAACGCCAAGCTGCGTCGACTCTACATCCTCGCGCGACTCACGGCCGATGTCGTTCGCGCCAGCGCCGACGTGCCTCTCGCCCGCGGTGAGGGTTCAGCAGCCGATGCCGTGATTGCATTCGGTGCCGCTGCCGTGAACGACGCGCTCCGCGCGGGTCTCGCCGGGCGTCACTATGCTGCCGCGACGGCGCTGGCGGATCTATTGGGCGAACACGGCACGCGCGAACTTCTCGCTGCCGGTGCCCCACAAGAATCACCGCTGATCCTCGCCGTCAACTGCCCCGACCGCCGTGTTCGGCTGGCAGCGCTGCGGGCGATTGCGAACCTGGACCCAGCGTGGCCCTATCCCGGCAGTGCCGATTACTTGCAGGCTCTGCTACACCTGGCCGGTGGACATGGAGCGCCCCGCGCGCTCGTGGCATCGCCCCAAGCCGGGGCAGCGCCTGCCACCGCGAGTCTCTTGACTCAGTTGGGATTTGTCGCCGAAACCTATGGCGATGCCCGCGAGGCGGTACGCGCAGCGCTTGAGCGTGCCGATTGCGAGTTGATCTTGATTGACGCCACGTTCCTAGGCACAACCGTCAACGACGCGCTGGCCTCGCTACGACGCGACTACCGCACCGCCGATATCCCCATCGGCGTCCTCGCATCACCCGAGTTCGAGCAAGCAGCCGGGCGACTTGTTCGTCGCTACGAGCGTACATCCGTCGTGCTGCGCCCGCACGACTCGGCCGCGCTGGCAGTTCAGCTTGACGGGTTACTCCGTCAGCAGGGGCAGCGACCGATCACCCCGCAGCTCCGCCAGGCGCAGGCTCGAGTGGCTCTCCAGTGGCTGGCGCAGGCCGATCCTTTCGAGGAAGAGTTCTACGAACTCACGCGCGTACACGCGGTCGCCCTGCTGGCACTGAACGACGCTGAGCTGTCACCTCTGGGTGTGCAAATCCTGGCGCGGCTGGGCCTCCCCGAATCGCAGCGTGCCCTGGCCGATGTCGTGGCCGCCACCGGGCGACCCGAAGGACTACGAGAGCTGGCTGCGACGGCATTCGCCCTACACGTCCACCAGTACGGAACGTTGTTGACCACCGACGAGATCGTCGCGCAGTACGACCGCTTCAACAGCTCTGACCGAAACGACGCGGTTTCGCGCCGCCTTCTGGGAGCGCTACTCGACGCGATCGAAGCGCGGTCGCTCGGCTCGGTTCCGCAAGTCCCACTCCCTGCAAATCCTTCGGCTGGACCCTAACCCTGGCGGGTCGAGAGACCGAGACACGGCCCTCGTTGCCGCGATGGACTCGAATCATCCCAATTTGTTAGGCGACGCCGCCGCACCGCCGATTCCCGGCCTGAAAGGATCGGGCCCGGCGATGTGTGAAGTGTATCGTCGCACCCGCCAGGTGGCTCGGTCCAACGCGTCGGTGCTCTTGCTGGGCGAGACGGGCACCGGCAAGGAGCTCATCGCCCGGGCGGTGCATCAGCTCAGTCCCCGCTGCCACGGACCGTTTGTGCGCGTCAACTGCGGCGCGCTGAGCGAAAGCCTGCTGGAAAGCGAGCTCTTCGGTCACGTACGCGGCGCTTTCACGGGAGCCATCAGCAACCGGCCTGGCCGCTTCGAGGCTGCGCACACGGGGACGATCTTTCTGGACGAGATCAACAGCACGACGCCCAAGTTGCAAGTCAAGCTGTTGCGCGTGCTGCAGGAACGCGAGTTCGAGCGCGTGGGCGACACGGAAACCATCCGCGTCGACGCGCGGGTTGTGGCCGCCAGCAACTGTGACCTGCTCGAGGAGATCGAGGCGGGCCGGTTTCGCGAAGATCTCTACTACCGGCTCAACGTGGTGCCCATCGAATTACCTCCCTTGCGGGAGCGACGCGAGGACGTTCGGGAGCTCGTCGTGCACTTCCTCGACGTCTACAACGAGTCGAACGATCGCTACGTCGTGCACATTGACAAGCAGGCCTTGGAAGCTCTCGAAGCGTACGATTGGCCGGGCAACGTGCGCGAACTGCAAAACTACATCGAGCGGGCCGTCGTCATGGCGCCCGGCGATGAACTGACCTGCGAGCTGTTGCCCGACAACGTGTTGGGCAAGAAGGCCTCGCGCCGTTCGCGCGGCCGATTGGTCGACCCCGAAGAACTAACCGGCGAGCTCGTTGCACACAGCGTGACCAACTCCACGCCAGAAGATGGCAACCTGTACACCAAGGTGGTCAGCCGCGTGGAGCGCGAATTGATCGCCCAGGTAATGCAAGCCTGCGACAACGTGCGGATCCGCGCGGCCGACCGGCTGGGCATCAATCGCAACACGCTGCACAAAAAGCTTAAGGAGTTCCAGCTCGACGGAGAAACGGGCGAAGGGGGGTCGTAGTCGATGGGCGCCCTGATCGAGCGGATCGAGATCCTCTGCTTTGCCGGTAGCTACACGGTGGCGCTTGCCCTGGAGTTGGCGCGGTTGGTGACGACCGCCCGGTGGCGGTCGGTTTTGACCATTGCCTGGATGGTCGCCGGCCTGCTCGCGCATACGGTGTTTCTGGCCAGTCGCACCATCCATGGCGGCGCCGCACCGCTTTCCAGCGCTTTCGACTGGTATCTCGTGGCAGCCTGGTTGCTGGCCGCCGGGACACTGTATTCGATCTGGCAGCATCCGCGGGCAGCGCTGCCGCTGTTCGTATTGCCGCTTACCCTGGGGCTCGTTGCGGTGGCCACGTTTCTCGCCGACCGGCAGCCCTTTCCGGTGGATAGCGCAGTGCTCTGGTGGGGCATTCTGCACGGGAGTTTTCTGCTGCTGGGCACCATCGCCGTGCTGATCGGCTTTGTGGCGGGATTGATGTACCTGTTGCAGGCCAGTCGACTCAAACGCAAGCGACCCGTGACGCGAACGTTCGAGATGCCGAGCCTCGAATGGCTGCAGCGCACGAATACGCGGGCCATGGTGCTGGCCACATTGCTACTGAGCGTCGGGCTATTGTCCGGTTCGGTGCTCAATCTCGTGCAACAACGTCACGACCTGGCATTGGTTCCCTGGAGCGACCCTGTTGTCTGGAGTTCCTGTCTGACGTTGGTTTGGCTGTTGGTGGCAGTCGTGTTCGCCGCCTTCTACAAGCCGGCCCGGATGGGGCGCAAGGTGGCCTATCTCACCTTGGCCAGCTTCTTGTTTCTCGCCTTCTCGCTTGGCGTAGGGCTGTTCTTCACCACGCATGGCAGCGGGGCGTCTCCCGCGAGTCCGGATGCCGACACGACGACCGCTCCGCGCGATGCTGCGGCCGCTTCCCTTCGTTTGGCTCGAGGGGTGGAGGTGCGGCCATGAAGCTTCAGGTCGTCGGCTGCAGCCATCACACCTCGCCACTGGTGGTGCGCGAACAGTTGGCGTTTTCACCGGTGCAGGCCGAGGAGGCGCTGCGCGAACTGCAGAGTCGTTTCCCCGCATCCGAAGCGGTGTTGCTCTCAACCTGTAATCGCGTCGAGCTCTACACGGCGTCCGACGACTCCCATGCCCGCCCCAATCATCAGGACGTGGCCGAGTTTCTCTCCGATTTTCACGGCGTGCACCTGCGCACGATCTTCGACGAGTTGCTCGAGCGCACGGGCGAAGACGCGGTACGGCACCTGTTCACGGTGGCCGCGAGTCTCGACAGCATGGTCGTGGGCGAGCCGCAGATTCTCTCGCAGGTGAAAACGGCTTATCAGTTGGCCACCGACCTGAGCACGACGGGGCCACTCACCCACAGCGCTTTTCAAGCCGCGCTGCGCGTCGCCCGCCGCGTGGCAACAGAGACGTCCGTCAACGAGAAACGCGTCAGCATCCCCAGCGTTGCCGTGGGAGATTTCGCGCGACAGATCTTCGAGCGCTTTGACGACAAGCGCGTGCTGGTGATTGGCGCCGGCGAGATGGGCGAAGAGACCATTCGCTATCTGCGCGACGAAGGAGCCCAGGACCTCGTCGTGCTCAATCGCAGTCCGCAGCCTGCTGCCGAGTTGGCCCAGCGTTGCGGCGGGCGGACCGCTGACTGGTCGGACTTGTACGACGAACTGGTAGCAGCGGATGTCGTGGTGAGCACGACGGGAGCCGACGAGCCGATTGTCGGCGACGAGGACTTTCGCCGCATCGAGCCGCAGCGATACCAACGGCCGCTGTTCATTCTCGATCTGGCCGTGCCGCGCGATTTCGAACCGGCAATTGGCGAGCGGCTGGGCGTCTACCTTTATTCGATCGACGATCTGGTCGAAGTCTGCCGCGTGAATCAAGAGGCCCGCGACCGCGAAATGCCGGCCGCACTATCAATCGTCGAGCAGGAAACCGCGCGGTTCATGGCGGAGCTTTTTCACCGCTCGACCGGGCCGATCATCGAGCGCCTGCGTGCGGGTTGGCAGTTGCCCAAAGACGAAGAACTGCGGCGACTGCTCAACAAACTGCCGGAACTCGATGATCGCAGCCGCAGGGAGATCGAAGTCTCGTTTGATCGCTTGATCAACAAGCTCTTGCACCCACCGCTAAGCTCGTTGAGAGATGAGGCGCGCCACGGGACGCCACATTCGCTACTGGACGCGCTACGTCGACTGTTCCAGATCAGAGACTAGCGGAGCGTCTGCCCGATTCAGTCGGGCGACGCGCAGCGGTCGCCAAAGACGCAAGTGCTTTGGCGCAGACAACAATGTAGTGCTCTGCCGAATGACTCGAATCCAAAAACT
>CALKYM010000011.1 GCA_938003525.1 uncultured Planctomycetales bacterium
GTTCGACTCCCCTAGGGGGTACTTCACTCAGACGGCCCAGCGTCAGCGGGCTGGTCAATTCTGATGCGGATCCCGGCGACGTTTCTTCTTTAGCGCGTTTGAGCGCGAAGCCGGCGCGGGCTTGTGGTGCTACCTGGGCTGCTTGGCTCGCAGATGCGTAGCAGGTAGTTGCTGATCTACTGCCTCACGACTGAGGTGGGGCCGATGCCGTTTTTGGCCACGCCATTCACGCCGCTGTGGGGCATCATCGTCGCTGGCCATACTTTGTGCTCACGCAGCCAGGGCATGGCGTTTACGATCGATCTTCGTGCGATCAAAATAGTTGGGGCCACTTCTTGGCGGGCCGATTGCAGGCGGGCGCCCCGGGTTTCTCAGGGTGCCGTGTTGAGTTTCGCGGCGAAGGTAAGTGAGCACATGAAGGCGTATCTGCTGGCAACCTGCATCGCCACGCTTCCCGCATGGGCGATGGCGGAACCGACGGTCAACTTCAATCGCGATGTGCGGCCGATTCTCTCGAACCACTGTTTCCAGTGCCACGGCCCGGATGAAGAGGAGCGCCAGGCGGAACTTCGGCTGGACCGCGCAGATGGTCCCGATGGCGCTTATCGGGAGCTGGACGGATCGCAGGCCATCAAACCGGGCTCGCTTGCAGAGAGCGCACTGTGGTATCGGCTGACGAGTGAAGACGACGACGCCATGCCGCCGCCCGATGCGGGGAAGCCGCCGCTCGGCGACGACGAAAAGCAGCTCATCAAACGTTGGATCGAAGAGGGCGCCGAGTACAGCGACTTCTGGGCATTCGTGACCCCCACGATGCCAGTCATCCCGGAAGTCGACGACCCGCGATGGAGCAAGCAGCCCATCGACCGCTTTGTACGACAACGACTGGAAGAGGAGAACTTGTTGCCCGGCGTTCGCGCCGACCGCCGCACGTTGATTCGCCGCCTGAGTCTCGACCTGACGGGACTGCCGCCCTCGCGCGAGGAGGTTCACGACTATCTGGCCGACACTTCGCCGGGCGCGTACGAGCGCCTGGTCGATCGTCTGCTGGCCAAGCCCCAGTACGGCGAGCACGTGGCCCGCTACTGGCTCGATTTGGTGCGGTTCGCCGACACCAACGGAATTCATCACGACCACTATCGCGAGATGTCGCCTTATCGCGACTGGGTGATTCGCGCGTTCAACGCCAACCTCCCGTACGACGACTTCATCAAGTACCAACTCGCCGGCGATCTCTATCCAGAGGCCAGTCAGGATCAGTTGGTCGCCTCGGGATTCAACCGGCTGCATTTGATCATCGACGTCGGGACTGCACTGCCAGAAGAAAGCTATACCCGCAACGTGATCGACCGCGTGACGGCCGTCGGCACGGCCTTCATGGGCCTGACCGTCGGGTGCGCAGTGTGCCACGATCACAAGTACGATCCGCTCACGACGCGCGACTTCTACCAATTGTTCGCCTTCTTTAACAATCTCGATGCCGCTCCCGAAACCGGTGGGCGCCAGGGCAGCGACTTCGAGCGGGGACTGCAACCGCCCTACATCAGTCTTGCGACGTTGCAGCAGCACGCACGGCTGGCTGAGTTCGATCGTCAGATCGAACAGGCTTCCGCCGAAGTCAAGGACATCGAGCAGCGGCTCGCCAGCGCTTCAGAAAATAGCGCGGACGATGCATCGGCCGAAGAAGCGCTCGAGCAGGCGAAAGAGCGGCTTAGCCAGGTTCAAGCCGAACGGGACGCGCTGGCGGCGACGATTCCGGCGGCGATGGTAATGAAGGAGCGGGCCGAGCTGCGGCCAGCCTACGTCCTGGTTCGCGGCGCCTATGACAATCCCGGCGAAGAGGTCCAGCGCGATACCCCGGCTTTTCTTCCTCCCCTGCAGCAGCAGGGTGAGCAGAAGACCCGCATGGATCTGGCCGAGTGGTTGGTTGCGCCCGACCAACCGTTGACCGCCCGGGTGGCAGTCAATCATTTCTGGCAGCGACTGTTCGGGGTGGGCATCGTGAAGACTTCGGAAGATTTCGGCGCTCAGGGCGATTGGCCCAGCCATCCGGAACTGCTCGATTACCTGGCGGTGTCGTTCATCGAGTCGGGCTGGGACGCGAAGGCACTGGTCAAGCAGATGGTCATGTCTGAGACGTACCAGCAGAGTTCGGTGGCCACGCCAGAGCAATTCGAAGCCGACCCGGAGAACCGGCTCCTGGCCCGCGGGTCGCGCTACCGGCTGGACGCCGAAGTGATTCGCGACCAGGTGCTGGCGACCAGCGGACTGTTGAACGACGCGTTGTATGGCAAGAGCGTCAAACCGCCGCAACCGGCCGGCCTGTGGGAATCCGTCAGCATGCCCAGTTCGTACCCCCGCGTCTACGAACCCGACACCGGTAGCGCCATCTACCGTCGCAGCGTCTACACGTTCTGGAAGCGCGGCATGCCGCCGCCGCAGATGACGATCATGAACGCGCCTTCGCGCGAAGCCTGCATTGCGCGTCGCGAACGGACGAACACGCCGCTGCAGGCGCTGTTGCTGTTGAACGAGACCGAGTATCTGGCCGCAGCGCGTACTCTGGCGCATCGCATGTTGGCCGACCGCGCGATGAGCCCGGCCGAGCGACTGTCCGCGATCTACGAGACGATCACCTCGCAACTGCCCGATGATGACGAGACGACCGTTTTCCTCCAGGCGCTCGCCGACCTGACGGCCATCTACGATCAAGAGGTGAGTTTGGCCGAAAGCCTCTGCTCGGGCACCGAACTGGCCGACGGCGTTTCGGCCAGTGAGCTCGCGGCGTGGACCATGCTGGTCAGTACGATCTACAACCTCGACATTACCAAGACACGAGGCTGAGCGCGATGGAACATCCTGTGGCACGGTACAACCGACTGTCCGCACGCCGGCAATTCCTCAAGACCAGCGGGATGGGTTTGGGGGCCACGGCCTTGGCGGCGCTGTTGCCCCAAAACGGCGCAGCGCACGCGAACACCCATCACACGCCGCGCGCCAAACACGTCATCTTCCTGTTCATGGCCGGCGCGCCGAGCCAGCTCGATCTGTTCGATTACAAGCCCAACTTGAGCGAGCTGTTCCAAGAACCCCTGCCCGAAAGCGTGAGCATGGGGCAGCGGGTGACGGCAATGACGCGCGGGAAAGAGCAGCGGGTCGCGCCGTCGAAATACAAGTTCACGCAGCAGGGCGAAGGCGGCAACTGGATGTGCGAGCTGTGGCCGCACCTTTCCCAAGTGGCTGATCGGCTGTGCATCGTCAATTCGATGCACACCAATGCGATCAACCACGATCCGGCCAAGACGTTCATCTGCACCGGCTCGGAGATCCCGGGCAAGGCCAGCATGGGGGCCTGGCTGAGCTACGGACTGGGATCGATGAACCGCGACTTGCCCGATTTCGTCGTGCTCACCTCGGCCTACTGGACCGGCGGCACGCGCAACGTGCAGGCGCTTTACCATCGCTTGTGGGGCAGTGGCTTTCTCCCCTCGAAGCATCAAGGCACGGCGTTTCAGACCACGGGCGATCCGGTCCTTTTTCTTTCCAACCCCCGCGGCATCGACAGCAGCGTCCGTCGCCGTATGCTGGATGCGCTGGGCCAGGTGAATCGCAAACACTTCGATGAGATCCATGATCCCGAGATTCAAACCACCATTTCCCAACAAGAGATGGCGTTTCGGATGCAGGCCTCGGTGCCGGAGCTGACCGACATCTCCGGCGAGCCCGAGCATGTGATGGATCTCTATGGTCCGGAAGTGCAGAAGAACGGCTCGTTCGCCCGCAATTGCCTTCTCGCCCGGCGGATGGTGGAGCGCGGTGTGCGTTTCATTCAGATCTTTCACCGCGGTTGGGATCATCACACGATTCTGCCGAAGCAATTGCCCGGCCAATGCTTCGACGTCGATCAACCCGCGGCGGCATTGCTCACGGATCTCCAGCAGCGCGGTCTCTTGGAAGACACGCTGGTGATCTTCGCCGGCGAATTTGGCCGCACGGTCTATTGCCAAGGCACGCTGGAACGCGACAACTACGGTCGCGACCACCATCCACGCTGCTTCTCCGCCTGGCTGGCGGGGGGCGGAATCAAGGGCGGCATCACCTACGGCGAGACCGACGACTTCAGCTACAACGTGGTCCGCGATCCCGTGGCTGTCCGCGATCTTCACGCCACGATGCTGCACCAACTGGGCATCGACCACGAGCAGCTCACGTTCCAGTTTCAGGGTCTCGATCAACGCCTGACCGGCGTCGAGCCGGCCCGGGTGATTCGCGAGATCCTGGCCTAGTTGGCCGGGCGGCCCGGGGATTGGAATCGCTCGCGCCGGGCTACTACATTCTCGTTTGCGTGGGGCGCAGTTGCTCTGCGCCAAAACGTGTGCGTCCACCGGCCTGGCCAGGCAACGCGGTTGCTGACGGCGGTTCCCGTCGGCGGGCACATTGACGGATGCGCATTGGCTACCTGTTGATCGAAGTACGTCTTTTGAGTAGGGGAGTCGCTCCATGACTACGCGCCCATTCTGCTGCGTCCTGTATGCTTCCATCGTTAGTAGTTCCTTCGGCTCTGCAGCGGTAGCGGCGCCCTATGTCCCCCCGACGCTGAATCCTGGTGACAAGTATCATCTTGTCTTCATCACCAATGGCGCGCGTGACGCCACGAGTAGCAACATCTCCGTCTACAACTCCTTTGTGCAGGGCGAAGCTGCGTTAAACTCGACCCTGACCGGCACGAACGTTGGCGTGATCTACAAGGCCATTGCCTCGACGACGGCCATCGATGCCAGCTCGAATGCCCCGGTTACGGCCCCGGTCTACAACTTCAATGGCGACAAGATCGCCGACACCTTTGCCGATATGTGGGACGGGACGATCGACAACCCAATTGCCTACACGCAATTCGTCACGACGGTCTTTCCGCCGGACATCTGGACCGGCACGCAGACATCGGGGCTGGCGTTCACCGGCAACGAACTCGGCCAGGCCAATCCGCGCACGGGACGATCGGATTTGGCCGATGGACGTTGGATCGACGAGATCGTCTCGAACGCCGCGTTTTCGTCGCGGTTCTATGGCCTCAGCCAGGAGCTCACCGTTCCGGTGCCGGAGCCTTCGACCCTGACGCTGGCAATCCTGGCGGTTGTGGGCGTCTTGCTGGCCGTTCGGCAGCGACGCTGAACCTCCGGCTTCTCTTCCACGCGACGGGGCGGTCGCGTTAGACCGTGTGATCTGGCCGCGCACAGGCGCGGGCGGCGTTTTTGACTGGACGGATTTTGTTCCCAAGATCGTGGTGTGTCGGGCGAATCGAGGTCTAGCCACGGGGGGCATTGCGCCCCACCGTCCCTGCTGTCCGACCTGACAACGACGATGGAAGCCCTCCATGCCACGACAACGCCCTACGGTCCCTGTGGTTCGCATTTGCGTGGCGATCGCCGCGCTGTCCGTTCCAGCCGCCCGGGTAGCATCGGGTGAAGACGCGGCGACGGCTCCGACAGCCAGCTCCAAACGGCCCGCGATGAGCGGGGCGGACTACTTTCGTCAGCTCCAAAAGGCGCAAAAAGCCGCGAGCGAGGACGATCGCGAGCGGGCCCTCAATCTTTACTCCGAGCTGGCCACATGGAATCCCGACGACGGTGAGCTCTGGAATGAAGTGGGGCGGCTGGCCGCGCGGCTCGAACGATTCGAGACGGCAGCCAAAGCGTATTCCCGGGCCTATGAGTTGGGCTTCGGGGCTCAGCCGCGGACGGCCTTTCAAATCGCAACCGCCTACGGGGCGCTTGAGCGCCATGACGAGGCGCTCGACTGGTTGCTCGTGGCACTTGCCGACCGTATCGATCCATTGTTCATGGTGCGCGCGAACAAAAGTCTGGCGCTACTCCGAGACGATCCGACTTACAAGCAAGCGGTCTACGCGCTGCCCGACGAAGAGCTTAGCCGCACTGCCGCCTGGCAATTCGATTTGGACGTACTCGCGGCCGAAGCCCGCCGCATGCATCGCCAAGTCGATCACACACTTCCGCCTGAGCAGTTGACCGGAATGGTCGACGCTCTCAAGCAACGCATCGAAGATCTCACGGATGAAGAGATGCTCTTCGAAATGCAGCGGATCATCGCTGCGATCGGCGACGGGCATTCGCGCGTGGTGCTGGGAAATCGACGGATCTCTGTCCGCGCGATTCCGCTGAAGTTTTATCTCTTCAGCGACGGGTTGTTCGTCGTCGACGCGGACGAGGAACATGTCCAGTGGATCGGCGCTGAAGTAGTCAAGGTCAGTGAAACGCCGACGGCCGAGGCGCTCGAAGCGGTTCGTCCTTTTGTCAGTCGCGACAACCCGATGGGGTGGAAGGCGGCAGCCCCTGCTTTTTTGCGTTTGCCGACGGCTTTGTCGTTGGCGGGAGTGATTGGAGACGACACGCAAGTCCCGCTCGTGCTCCGCGACCGCGATGGTGGTGAACAGGCGCTAAACGTCGCGCCCGCCGAAGCCGCGTTGGGCCGCGGGCTACGCTTCCCGCCACGGCGATCGGATGTCTCGGTGCCGCATTATCTGCGCTACATCGATCGCGAGTTCGCGCTTGAGTGGCTGCCGCAGGAGCAGGTGCTCTACGTTGCCTTCAACAGCGTGAGCGACGGGGATGATGAGACGCTGGCCGAGTTTGCCGCACGTGTGAAGCAGGCCATCGATGAGCATACACCACAGGCTGTCGTGGTCGACGTGCGGCACAACGGCGGGGGCAATACGTTTCTCACGGTGCCGCTGGTGAAGACCTGCATCTACTACGAGCTGTCGCAGCCGGGCGGGCAGTTGTTTGTCATACAGGGGCGCGCCACCTTCTCGGCCTGTCAGAACTTTGTGACCGATCTCGATCGACTCACCGGTGCGATCTTCGTGGGCGAACCTTCGGGTTCGCGCCCCAACAGCTACGGTGAAACCACGCGCGTGTTGCTTCCGGCCCATCAGGTCTACGTGAGTATCTCGTCGATGCGCTGGCAGCATTCGTATCCGATGGACGACCGCATCTGGATTGCACCCGATGTGCCGGCGCTACTATCGGCGGGCGACTACTTCGGCGGGCGCGATCCGGCGCTGGACGCGGTGTTCGAGATCGTCGCCGATGGTGCGGGCCGTTGATTGTGGCCGTTGAGAGCGTCCGGCGCTCAATCGGTGGCGCGCGATGTTTGTTCGATAGGAGATGGCTCGCCCTGGAGATCAGCATTCGCAGCCGCAGCGCGCTGTTGCCAGAAGTTGAGCGCGAACGTGTGCGGTTCGAGGACCGCCTGGAGTTGGGCAGAGTCAGTGACGTTTTCGCGGGTGCGGGCCATCCGCTGTTGCACCCAAGCGGAGAACATCTGGCAGGAGGTGCGGCTGATCCGCCGCTCGATCGTAGCTGACACGATGTACCACGGCGCGGTGGATGCGAAACGGAACGTGTGCTCGACGTCCGCCATGGCGCGAATCAGAAACCAGCCGGGCTCTTCGAGGGTGATGCGGGCGGTGTGGTGGGAATCCGATTCCAACGTATCCGGACAATCGATCGTGCTGACGATCTGGCCGTTGTGAATCACTTCCAGTCGCTGCACTCGATCGTTCGATGCCAGCCGCCACGCCAGGTCGATGTGCAGGGGTCGTTTGTCATCGATCTTCAAGGTTGTGCCGGGCAGCTGATCGTTGGCAGTGACTCTTAGCAGCGGACCATTGGTGACGAAACAGCGGCCTCGTGCGAGCGACTCGAACCATGATTCCTCCGTGAACGCCTCTTCGATGTACACGTACACGCGGTTGTAGCCCACCGGATTGGGCAGCACACCCGAGGCGCTGCCGGCCGAGGGCGGGATGCGCAGTCCCGCGTTGAGCAGGTGGTAGTAGATTTCCTGCGTCCAGAAGCCGTTGCCCAGGGGATCAGGCAGCCGGGTGCGATCTCTCGGGCGGCCCCAGGCTTCATTGGGTAGCATCTGGCTGTGGCACATGTGGTTGTTGGCCAGTCCGATTGAGTTGGCGATGCCGCTGGCCAGCCAGGTCGGCACATCCCACCAGAAGGGCTTCTCGATGTCGATCCACACGTTCGCGTTTCGCGCGCGGGCCTGCGCGGCGAAGGCCAGCGGCGATGGGTACTCGCGCGATGCGGCCGAGAGATCGATCGGGCGATCCAGGCCGAAGAAGAGCAACGCGCCGCCTTCGCGTTCATCCTCGCCGGCCATCACATCGTAAAGGCGGTGGCCGGCGACTCGCTTCAGCGTGGTTGGCGGGAGGTCGGCGTCACGCCACGGGTTGCGGGTATTCCACCAGGTGATGACGGGCGCGAAGTCGAGGTCTTCGGCCAGCATGAGTTGTTCGATGTGGTCGAGCGGGCGGTGCACGTGCAGGTCGCCGGAGTACCAACCTTCGCCCCGGAGGTTCGTCAGGCGATGGAGCTTCGCGCGCATTACTGACATCTTGTCGGTCGTGACGTCCAGGGTTCCCGACGCGCGCTGGTGCTCGGGTCCCCGCTCGATCTCATACTCGTAGCGGCCCGGCTTCACGTCGAGCGTGACATCGCCGGAGCAGACGAAGTGGTCTCGCCAGAAGGGCAAACCGTCGGCTCGCTGGGCTTCGCCCTGCTCGTTGCGCAGATGGATGCGGCAGGGGAGCGGCTCGCTGGAGGCAGTGAAGACTTGGAAACGGATTTGCGCGACTGCCTGCGACGGCTCGGCCGACTGAGCGCCAGCGGCGATGTAATTCATCACCCCAAGCGCGAACACTACGTGGATGAAGCAACGAGGCAGGGCGTGCAGTCTTGCGGCAGTGCCATTTGCTCGCCGACGCGGTCGCCTGCGAGGCGCCTTAGTCCAGGACACGTAATCGTTCGTCATCGGCATGCGACTCATCCGGCAATAGGGTGACGGTGACTTCCTGGCCATAGTAGTCGCGGCGGAGCTCTTTGCGGAACTGGCGGAACTCGAGATCCTCGAGGTAGATGTAGGCCAGGAGTTTGACGACCGTCAGCAGGCCGACAATCGCCAGGAGCAGCAGCACGACGCCCTGCGGCGCTCGGTCGTAGATCACAAACGCCAGCGCGCTGCCGATGGCCGCCGGGTGCATGGTGTCAGTCAGCCGCATAGCGGCCACGGGAAGGCACACGGCGAGGAAGCACTGCAGCGCGATGGGTAGCACTGTATGTCGATGAATCGGAAACAAGAGCAGACACACGGCGCCGGCGATGAGATAGGCCGAGACGATCGTCCGCAGACTGTTGGCTTTACTCAGCGGAGCGAAGACGATCGAGGCAGCCGAAGAGCCCAGGCAGGCGAACAGCAGCAGATCGCCCTCTTGCACGGCCGTCACGAGCCATGTGACCAACGCAACCGCCGCGCCGGCAATGGCGCCGTTGATCAGCGCCGCCAATCCGCTGCGCTCGCGTTCAATGTGATAGAACGTCCGCTCGACGTCGGCCGCCAGCCGCGACCACGGTGCCGCCAGTACGCGCTTCTCGCCCGATTGCATGATGACTTCCTGCACGGAGTTGTGTTGACGGGGGCAGCCGCACCAACTGGATGTGTGCAATATGCCATCGCACCGCGATGCGCGGCAATCCGTGCAGCGAGCATGCTGCGTGCACTACGCGACGATGTCGGAGATGTCGATCAGGTGCAACTGCCGACCCTCGTCACGGTGCGGTGAGTCGATCACCACGAGTTTGCCGTTGCGGCTGAAGCGGGGATGCGTATCGCAGCGCCACTCGCCGCGGTACTGCTGGGGCGAATGGAAATGGCCCAGCGGCACAACGCGACCCGACTCAATGTGATAGAGGTAGGGCGTCTGATTGCGGTTCTGGTCGGGATACGTGTCATTCAAGATCCACTCGCCATCCGGCAGGTAGGAGCAGTGACCGTCGGCCCGCAGGATGTCGGCTCCAACGGCGTCAATCGTGCCGCCGGTACGATCTTCGAACAGATAGAACCCGCGGCCGCCCGAGGGCTGTTCTGAATAGGCAAGGATGTGCTGCGCATCCCGCCAGATGAAGTGCGACGTCAGACCGTTGTCGTCGACGATTCGCACATCGCTGCCATCGGGAGCTGCAGTCAGCATGCGGGTCAGCCGGCTGCCGTCCGGATAGCGCCAACGATGGAGGAAGATGAACCGCGATCCGTCCGGACTGAACAGCAGGTGATTGAAGTAGTGCTTGATGCCCGGCTGGCGATTGGAAATCGTGCCAAGCTGGGCGATCGCTTCCAGCGAAATGATCGGATCGACGGCGCCCGTTTCGAGATCGATGCGTAAGATCCCGGAATCGCGGGGGGCGAGCTCGTCGGCGGCCGGATCGGGCAGCCCGACGTAGCCGTAGCCGGGCCGGACGTCGTTGATCCGCCGAAAGTCGGCGGTGACCGCCGTGCTGCCGTCGGGGCTTACGGAGTAGATCGGCGCAGGAATCGTGCGCTGCTGGCCGGTGTGTACGTCGAGGATGTGGCAGACGTAGCTGTGTTGGTCGCGGTCATTCCAGAGAATCTTCGACGCGCTGCCGGGTACCCACTGCAACATACAGCCTTGCTGCCAGCCCCAGGCCGAACTGCTGCCCAGTTCGATCCAGCGGTCGTTGTCGTCGAGATCGACCATGCCGATCTTGATCACATCGTCCGGACTCGGCGAGCGATGCTCGAAGTCGACCTCCATGCCCAGCACGTAGCGGTCGCTGGGGTCGAACTCATACTTGTCGTAGTAGCCGAACCAGTGATGCTTGGGCCCGCGCGTGATGACACGCGTAGGCGGAAACTCGTCCGCCAGCACCCGACCATGGGCACCGCGCCACGCACTGGTGCCCAACACGCCTGCGGCGGCCGCCTTGAGAAACTGACGGCGGCGAACTGTCGCCAATATCGACTGGCTATTCACGAAACCCCTGGTAGTCCTTGGCCGTGGAAGCCGTGAAAGGCAAAGACTGTGTTGCGAATCGGGATACACGGATCAAAAGCGTCGGCGCACTGTTCGCGTCCTGCCTCATGGTCCGTCAGAATGATCGGCCCGGTCGCTTTCTGCAACTGGTGAGTTGGAACAGAAAACACCCACGAGGTGCACAGTGTGAGTGATCAATCGCCGCGCGGACGCGAATACTTGCGGCACGCCCCGCACTACTTTGTTTTGGCGGCGATCGTCGTCGCCGCCCTGGCGGGGCTGCGCGATGTACCGCTCGGCGCGGGCTGGCTTGCAGACGATTCAACGGCGGACTGGCCGGCTTACGGTCGCGATCCGGGCGGATCACGCTTCTCTCCCCTCGCGCAAATCGACCGGAGGAACGTCAAGCATCTCGAAGTCGCCTGGGTCTATCGCACGGGAGATGCGTGGGACGGGAGCGGCGGCCGGCCGAAGACGTCGTTTCAATGTACGCCGCTCGTCGTGGATGGTGTGCTCTACGTCACGACGGCCTATTGCCGAATCGTCGCGCTCGATCCACTCACCGGAGAAGAGCACTGGGCATTCGACCCCCAACTCGATCGAACGGTTGGTCGGGCAGAGATTGGCAATCGCGGGGTGGCCACCTGGGTCGATCCCCAGCACGCACCGGGCGATCCGAGATACCGTCGCATTTTTGTCGGGACGCTCGACGCGCGATTGATTGCAGTAGACGCGGTGGATGGCAAGCGAATCGCTGAGTTTGGCGGCGGCGAAATCGACTTGTCCGAGGGCGTGGCCTTGGGCGACCACCAGGTCCGCAGGCGTGCCTATGGAGTGACTTCGCCGCCGGCCGTGTTGGGCGACGTGGTCGTCGTCGGTTCTGCGATTGGCGACAACAGTGCCGTCACGCTCGAACGGGGAGTTGTACGGGCCTTCGACGTGCGCACCGGCGAGAAGCGGTGGGAGTTCGATCCGATACCGCGCGATCCTGCCGACCCGGCCTACGAGACCTGGGAGAACGACAGCGCACTGGTGACCGGCGCGGCCAACGTCTGGGCGCAAATGTCCGTCGACGTCGAGCGCAATCTCGTGTTCCTGCCCACCAGCAGCGCCAGTCCCGACTACTACGGCGGCGAGCGGCAGGGGAGCAATCGTTATGCGAACTCGGTCGTGGCGCTCGATGGATCGACGGGCCAAGTTCGCTGGGACTATCAACTCGTCCACCACGATCTGTGGGACTACGACATTCCGGCGCAACCATCGCTGGTCACCGTGCGTCGGGACGGACGCGAGATCCCGGCCGTGGCCCAGGCGACCAAGATGGGCTTTCTGTTCTTGCTCGATCGCGAAACCGGCGAGCCGCTGTTCCCGGTGGAAGAACGGCCCGTTCCGGTATCGGATGTTCCGGGTGAGACGAGCTGGCCGACACAGCCGTTCCCGACGGCACCTGGTCCTCTCGCGCCGATGGAGCTTTCGGCCGACGATGGATGGGGGATCACGCCTTGGGATCGTGAGCAGGCCCGCGCGTTGATCGCCAAGTATCGCTTCGAGGGGATCTACACGCCGCCGAGCCGGCAGGGTTCGGTTCACTATCCGTGCAACGCCGGCGGTACGAATTGGGGAGGCGTGGCGTTCGAACCGCAGCGGGGACTGGTGGTCGTCAATATGACCCACGTGCCTTTCGTCATGGAGTTGATCCCCCGCGAGCAGTTCGAATCGGAGGACTTCCAGCGCATACCAGGGACTGAGTACGGTCGCCAGCGCGGCACGCCGTACGTCATGGGGCGGCGGCCATTGCTCACGTCGCTCGGCTTGCCCTGCTCGCCGCCACCCTGGGGGACGCTGGTCGCCGTGGAGGTCGAGACAGGGCAGGTGAAGTGGGACGTGCCGCTGGGAACCGTCCGCGATCTTGCGCCGGTACCTTTGCCAATTCGACTGGGCGTGCCCAACCTGGGAGGCCCCATGGTCACCGGCGGCGGGTTGGTCTTCATCGGAGCCGCGATGGACAACTACTTGCGGGCCTTCGATATCGAGACCGGCGTCGAGCTGTGGAAGCGACGTCTTCCAGCCGGCGGGCAGGCGACGCCGATGACCTATCGCCTGGCGGACGATCAACCGCAGTACGTCGTGATTGCGGCTGGCGGGCACGGAAAGCTCGGCACGACGATTGGCGACTACCTGGTGGCGTTCAAGCTGCGATCACCGGCGACGATATTCGGACTATGGTTGCTCGAAGCGATCTTGGCAGTGGCGGTGGTGTTGGCCGCGCGTCGCTACGTCTGGCCGGAGCAGGTTACGGGCGAGCAGCCTCTCTCCCGGTTTATAAAGTGGCGACGCCGCGCGGGGCGCTTCCTGGCGGCCATCTTGCTGCTCAGTACCCTGGGGCTGGTGCTGCCGGGAGTTTTTAGGCTGCAACAATGGCTCACGCCATTCTCGTGCCTGCTGCTCGCGAGCCTGCTGTTGTTCGCCGCGCTGGCGAAACTTGCTGCCCGCAAGCTGGCTCCGGC
>CALKYM010000012.1 GCA_938003525.1 uncultured Planctomycetales bacterium
AGTTCAAACTTGAGCCAACAAGAAACTCAGCACTATCGCACAAGCAGGAGTGCCAGGAATCGAACCCTGCTGGGCGGCTTTGGAGGCCGCGCGCGTCCCAGACGCACACTCCTGTAGTACCAGAGGGTGACCGAAGGGAGTTGAACCCTTACCTCCTGCCTCACAAACAGGCGTGCCGACCACGTACACCACGGACACCATCGTGCAGTTGAGCGGAAGGCATGGGATTTGAACCCACATGACCCTCGTGGAGTCGCACGGTTTAGCAAACCGGCCCGGCAAGCCATATCCGGCTACCTTCCGTTGTGCTCAGTGGACCGCCGGGGAGTCGAACCCCGATTCTCTGGTTGCAGGCCAGATGTCTTCCCGTTGGACCAGCAGCCCATGTGTTGTTGTTGACGCGTCACGCCTACGTTGGACGCTCGAGTGATCCCGGCTGGAATCGAACCAGCACTCTCCTGGTTATCACCCAGGCGTCGTGGCCAGTGACCAGAGTGGGAGTCGAACCCACAAAATCGCCACGCTCTCGACGTGACCGCTTTGCCAGTTTGCGTACCTGGTCATCTCGAAGTTGCGGATCCGGGAGTCGCACCATCAACCGAGCACGGGCCACGGGCGTGGCCCGAGTGCAGGGCGATAGCCATCCTTCCGGATCGCATCCTTAAGTTGCGGATCCGGGAGTCGCACCCGGCCATTCAGGCTTATGAGACCCGACTGAGCACTGGCCCATCCGCAATGTTGATTCCGACCGCGGTCGGTCTTCAGTAGCCAAGGGGAGACTTGCACTCCCACGCCCACGAGGGGCACGACGTTCTGAGCGTCGCGCGTCTTCTGATTCCGCCACTTGGCTGTGCAGGTAGCCCGTATGGGAGTCGAACCCATGCCGCGAGATTGAGGGTCTCGCATCCTGCCGCTAGACCAACGGGCCAAAAATCAGTGCGCCGGGCAGGAATCGAACCGCCACAGCCCGAAGGCGGGTGGGTTACAGCCACTGGGGCTCGCCAATGCCCAGCCGACGCATGAAGTTCTTCGAGTAGCGCGAGAGGGACTCGAACCCACATCCACGGACGTTTGAAATCCGTCGCTCTGCCCACTTGGCGTACCGCGCCGTTGTTGCTAACTGCGCCGCGAGCGGCGCAGGTCGCAGTCAAGCACCCCCGATCGGATTTGAACCGACGATCTCCTGCGTGACAGGCAGGCGAGCACTCCAGGCTGCTCCACGAGGGCATAACGTTGTGCAGTAGTCCTGGGTGGACTCGAACCACCGTTCATCTCCTTGTAAGGGAGCCGCCTTTGCCACTAGGCCACAGGACCAATAATGAGTGGACTCAGCGTTTCATCGCACCGGATCCTCCCGTCTGCGCTGCCGGCGGCTTCCCGGTGAATGATGAGCCCAGGGTTGGGTTCACTTAAGCGGAAGCCGTGAGACTCGAACTCACAAGCCGCGCGGGCGGCCACCTGTTTTCAAGACAGGCCCCTCATCCAGCCGGATGACTTCCGTTCGCTGCTACGTTTCGATTGATGCTGCGGGAGTTGGAATCGAACCAACGGCCTCCTGATTCAGAGTCAGGCGTCACTACCAACAGCAACTACCCCGCAGTGGATGTCTTATAATCGTTTCTGAAGCTATCGCCCTCGGCCTTTTTCCTCGCTACTGACTCAACAAGCGCGCAGGGTTTCATCGTCAACGCTATCGCCCTGCGCTCGCTTGCCGTCGGGCAAGCGTGCTCGGTTGATGCTGCGGGGGCAGGAATCGAACCTGCGGACTCCTGGTTCAAAGCCAGGCATCACTACCAACAGCGACGACCCCGCAATGGGTTGTTCCTTCGTGAAACAGACGATCGCCTGCGGCCTTCTTTCTGGCGACGCGCTCGGCGGCTTCGGTTGATAGCTCCGGTGGAAGGACTCGAACCTTCACTCGTCTCCTTAACAGGGAGCCGCCTTACCATTGGGCCACACCGGAATGAGTCAGGATGGCTGGATTCGAACCAGCGATCTCGTGCGCCCGAGGCACGCGGAATGCCAGGCTTTCCCACATCCTGAATTCAAGAGCGTCTAGCGGGACTTGAACCCGCACCTCCTGCCTGGCAAGCAAGCACGCTACCGTTACGCCATAGACGCCTGTGGAGTTGCCAAATTGTCAAAGAGCCGAAGCGACGCGATGACCGGTCGCGCTGTCGACGTTGCAAGTGGGACCACAGGGATTCGAACCCTGACCTCGCCGGGTAAGAGCCGGGGATGCTGCCGCTAACACTTCGGTCCCATGTTTCGCCTGGCGATCTCGTACTCGGCGCGGCGGGATTCGAACCCACGACCTGCGTCTTATAAGGACGCCGCTCTTGCCACTGAGCTACACGCCAGCGGTCAATGAGGCCGGTAGGATTCGAACCCACACCCACCTGGTTAAAAGCCAGAGATGCTGCCGTTACACCACGACCTCAATGCAGAGTCGGGCGTATCCGTTTGCACCGCCGAATGAATGACATCGTGTGTCTCCGTCGGGTTCGCAAGGGGTCGGTTTGTACGCCGCGAATATTGTCTTCGCCGTGCTTCACAAACTTCTGCCACAAGTGGTAGCCCTGAGGATCGAACTCAGCGCCGCGGTCTTATCAGAACCGCGTGGGCAACCAGCCATCGACTACCAATCAACCAAGCGAGCGCAGGGCGATAGCTGAATCATCGTGTCGCCTCGTACTTCTGTCCCTAAGCACCCCGTAGGGGAATCGAACCCCTATCTGCGGATTGAAAGCCCGCGATCCTGGCCGTTAGACGAACGGGGCGTTGTTGGTTGTGTGTTCGCAGTAACCCCTCGCGTTTCCGATGCTTCCTTCCTTGCTGTTGCGTCGCTTGTTGTTTCAAACAAAGTCAGTTTTAGCGCAAGCTCTATCCCGACTCGGCGATGACCTTTCGCGTCAACGTCTTTCAACTCGGCGAAGTCTGCACACGGGCGTGTTAGACCCTTCACCACCTTCACCTCTGTTGTTGACGTCTCCGCCGCCCAACAGCAGGCAGTAGTGCAACGAGTCTTCTGGGTTTCGCTCGAGCATCCCGTCGAACACTCTCGCTTCGCTCGACCGACTTTCTGCTCCGGGAAGCATTCCGCCGATCCCCTTTCGGGTAGCGCGAACACCTTGCGGCGTTTGTTGTAGGCACTTCGACTCTGTCACACGCACGGTTTGTTGCCGCTCCCGAGGGATTGGCAACTTCCCGGACACTTCGGATGGCATTCCGCGTGGCGTTGCACCACAGGTCCGGCACGTTCCGCGATAACCGCACCGAATTCGCGATCTTTCAGGCAGCACTCCGCCGATGGGACAGCGACTCTTACCTTCAGTTGCTTGACGGCTTCCCTGCTCCCACGCAGGTCTCCGCCGGCTTCACCGCCAGTTTCACGACCGGTGAACGCCGCTTGCTGGCAAACTTTCGTCTATCTCCCTCGGCCGAAGGAGCCGCCGCCCGTGCCAGGGCAGTACGGTTTCGCGTCCGGACGACATCACGGACGTGTCTTGTTTCAGTTGTGCGCGCATCTTCAGCGCCAGTGGGCCGGGAGGCGCTCGAATCCTCGTCTGCGGTTCTTCAGACCGCCGCTATACCATCTCAGCTACCAGCCCAACGTTTCGTGCGGACACGAAAAAAGGCCCGCTGTCTTTCGTGACACCGGGCCTTGTTCACAGGCGAGGGTATTGACCCGGCGTCACAAGCGCATGGGATACGCAAACAGCGAGCTCGCCGATTGTTCGGCAAGCCAGCCGCTGCCTTGGATACCCAAGCACATGTTTGGCGATACGATCGTCATCGTCGAAGTCTTCCGTCTCCTCACCGAAGGCTAGCTAACCAGGGCCGAGCTATTAGACGACGCCCATCCCCGAATGGTTCGCAGCTTTTTCGCCGGTATTGGAAGAGACGCGCGACGGCGGCCGTTTATTCCCGACTGGGAGCGAAACTATTGAAACTCACCGATCGAGCCTCTGGCATTGCCAACGGCAATAGCGTCCATCAAGCCAGGGCCCACTGTGGAGATGCGGGCTCCTGTTACGCTGCGGCGGCTGAAACCACCGCCATGGGAGCTTCGCTACGTGTTGTCGGCTATGGACTGCGGCTGCTGAAGGTGCGTTGACGCGGGAGCTATTCGAACCCTGACAGGGGCGGACTCGACGGGTTGACGCTGATGTAGCATATGCTACATTCAGGCCACCGAATGTAGCAGCGGCTACACCGCTCTGCGGATCTTCTTTGAGCTGGAGTCACGTCGAACGCCCAATCGAGGAGCGAACGCATGAAATCGCGTCACCGCCAACCCATTGCGCAACGATCCGGCTTTACGCTGGTCGAGTTGCTGGTTGTCATTGCCGTGATCGGCATTCTTGTGGGCCTCTTGCTACCCTCCGTTCAAGCAGCCCGCGAAGCCTCGCGGCGAATGAGTTGCACGAACAATCTCAAACAACTCAGTCTCGCCCTCCACAACCACGAGAGCATCTTGAAGGAGTTCCCGTCCGGCGTCATTCGGCAGATATGGGACCAGCAGCCAACATGGTCAGAGGGTCACTGGGCTTGGGGAGTCTTCGCGAATCTGCTTCCGTACATCGAGCAGAGCAATCTTCACGAGCAGCTTCATCTCGACAAACCGCTGCTGGGTGCTCCGCCAACGTTTCAAATCCTTCCCGAGCACCAAGACCTCGTGAACAAGAACGTCGGCTTGTTTCTTTGTCCGAGCGACTTCGAGGCCGTACTCGACCAACGCTATCGACCGGCCAACTATGTTGCCTGTCTTGGCAGCGGAGTGGAAACGCCGACACAACAGGCGGGGACGGATCGAGATGCCGACGGCGTCTTTTTTGCGAACTCGCGGACGAAACCTCGTGACATTGTCGATGGTCTGTCCAATACGATTGCGTTCTCGGAAACAACGCTTGGACTCGGCAGTCCCGGACCGGACGGATTCGTTGTGACATCGCCGCCAGCCGACCCCAAGGACGTTTGGGCGGCTTTGATGCCGTGGGAGGTGACTGCCCTCTCGGACTCAGCGTGCCAATCAGCGAACTCCTTCGGTGTGACTCGCGGTAATTCGTGGGCAGCGACGAGCCACCTAAGCGGATTCTTCAATACCTACTTATCTCCGAACAGCACGACTTCTGACTGCATCATTCACTTCACTTTTTCTCCGGGCTGGGTCGCTGCCCGGAGCCGTCATCCCGGCGGAGTCAACGTGGCGCTCGTTGATGGCAGCGTCCGTTTCGTCAGTGACTCGATTGACCTTGCAGTCTGGCGATCTCTCAGCACTCGCAATGGCGGCGAAGTCATCGGGGAATACTGAGCAGTGCAACAGAGTGGCAAGTCTCGTTCTAAGGTCGATTGCATGCTCGAAGTGGATCAAGGCAGATGAAAACAACGCACGTTGAGCAGCACAAGTTGGATGGACCATGGGCGGATTCGAATGCGAGATCGGATGCGATGTCCGGTGTGACATCCCAGCGAGTCTCGAAGAAGATCTTGGTCGCTTGTCTGTTGTGGACGCTTTGCCTGACACTCACTGCCGCCGGACACAGGCTGTACAAGACGATCGTAGCCGCGGACCGTCAGGTGTCTGGCGAACGGTATCTGTTAGATGGTGCAGCAGTTGTCTGGGTTGGTCATGGGACAATTGAAGATGCATCATCGAGATTCGCCGAGTCGACGGGCAAGGTTGCAGGCGGGCATCTGCACGCACTGCCAATCTCCACATTCTGGCTGGGGGCAATAGCCGCGTTCACAACACTCGCTGGTTTGATGGCGTGGGCTGGTCGATATGTGAGCAACGACGGCTTTCAGTCGCTGGTCGGGCTGTTCGCAGGGCACTTTCTCTGGTTGGGTGCGGTGGAGTTTGGACTGGATGCTGTCGGGCGACGTTTGGGGCTCTGCGGAGCACTCGACGTCGTCAACGGCCGGATCGTAGGGACGCATGGCTCCAGTATTCTCATTCAAATGTCGGCGGTGTTTCTGGTCCCCGTACTCATCGGCTTGGCGATGCACGAGTCGAACCGCTGCGCCATGTTTCAATGGTTCCGCAAACGACTACCACTGACGCGAACGGCTTCGGCCAGCGGGCGTGTCGAAAACTATGCAGCCCGCACGACGATCCAGTATTTCCTGACCGTCTGGTTTTGTTACGTCGCCGTGCTTTGGCTGGCCGACCCGATGCTCGGACAAGCCGGCGCGGTGTCACTGCTGATGGCGATGGTGGCGATTTTCGTCGCAACTCCTTACATGATTTGGCGGACCACACAGCAGTCGGGAGTTGGTCAGTCGTTGCGCTACAGCGTTAGTGGAGCGGTCGTTACATGGACCGGAATCGAGATCGCGGCGTCGATGAGGCTGTTCGAGGAGCCGTGGCTGAGCAACTCCGTCTTCTCCGGAGTCCTCTTTTTGGGCCTGACCATCACGCTGACGGCATTGGTGCTCTCGCTTCTTCTCAAACGACCGGCAAGTCTGAGACTGTTGCGACCACTGGCGAGTTCGATACTCGTTGTGGCACTTCTCGGGATCGGCGGGTGCGCGGCGTCGCCTGAGAAAGAAGTCGCAAATAGCCCCGATGAAATTGCGGCTCGTCTTCGAGAATACGATGCTCGAACCAAAGCTCCGAAACTGGCGGCAAGCGACGGGCTACTGCACGCGTTGGCATCGGATTCTCCCGAAATGGCGGCTCAGGCGGCCGTCTCGCTCGGAAAGTCGCAGAACGTCAGCCCCGTTTTGAAGCAGCAGTTGGAGGCGATGGCCATCTGCGAACAATCACGGCTGCCTCAAGTCGCTGCACTTCAGGCACTGTCACGCCTGGACCTGCTGACGGCTGAATCGCAAGCCGTGATCGACCAACTCGCCGCCGATGAAAGATGGACGAACGTTGCAGAGTGCATCAACCAATGATTCTGTGCCTGCCAACGCGCCGCGCATTTGCAACGGCCGTTCCTCAGTCTGAATCAGCGGGAATCCGCTTTCTGCGAAACATGCCTTCGTCTATATTCCAAATGGCAAACCCGCTCGCCCAGCAGGATGTCGTGAGGATTGACGGAGGACTCGTGAACGCCAAACAGACTGACAATCCACATCAGCGAACTCGAAAGGATCATGCAACCGAGACGGCGGAGGACTACGTCGAGGCGATCGCGGAGATTCTTGCGGAGAACGGTGTATGCCGCGCGAATGACTTGGCGAGAAGGTTTGCCGTCAGTCATGTGACGGTTCACCGCATTGTGACTCGATTGCAGGACGAGGAGTTGCTCGATACTGAGCCCTACCAGCCAATTCAACTGACCACCAAAGGGAAACGGATGGCAAGAGAGTCACGCCAACGCCACGAGCTGGTGTATCAATTCTTGCTGGCAATTGGCGTTGACGCTGCCACGGCGGCGCGGGACACCGAGGGAATCGAGCATCACGTCAGCCCCAAGACGCTCGAGTGCTTCAAAGCGATGGTTGACAACTTGACAGAATCATCGAAATAGCCACCTCAAAAATCGCGAATGCCGGTGATCTTGGCCATGGCAATCTTGCTGTTGTCGTAGCTGATCCGCCGCGGCACGCCGCCGAAGAAGGCGAAGGCCCGCTTATGACCTTCCAGGAAGGCCTCGCTGCACTCGCGCGGAAAGGCCTGGCAGAAGAGAGCGTCCGAGTAGGGCAGCGTCATCACGAACAGCGCCACCTGCACCCGTTCTCCCGCCAGGTCCACGTAGGCAAAGCCAAAGTCAACCTGCGCCTCACCCGGCGGATGCGAAAGGGGCAGGAAGACCTCCTTGTGCGACTGCTTCCAGGCGCGCACGGCGTCTTTGACGATCGTGTAGCCGCCGTCGAACTGGTGCTCTTCGAGCAGGCGCAGCCAGATCCGCCGCGCCGAGTGCCGCTGCTTGCGCGGCGCTTGCCGATCGGACTCCAACATCTGGTGGATGATCGGCAGCACGCGATCGATCTTCGGCTTGCGGCGGCGCTGCTGCTGCTGGTAGCCGGGCGGTTCGACGTGCCGCAGGATCTTTTCCAGCGTCTGCCAGTGGAGTCCGTACTCGCGGCAGGCCGCCCGCTTGCTCAGCTCCTTACCGAGCACCCGGCGGCGGACTTCGCTCCATAGCTGCATGTCCGTATACACCCTGTCTCTCGCCCCAGGCGAGCCTCCAGCGGCGAAAAAACCCGCCATTGGAGCACCCATCCATGTGAGTGCGAGTCAGGGCGCTACGTTTTCCGACCGACCCCGGCCGCCCCAACGCCACGGTTTTCGAACGGCGTTTACACATGAATGCAGTAACGAGCTGTGATTTTAGAGCGAAAACAGGCGAGTGGCGCTGACGGTAGCCGCGCGCTTGTGGTCCGCTCTGCGCGGGAGGACACCAGGTTCAGAGCCGGCAATAAATTGCCCGGTCGTTTCAAACACCCGAGAGAGTTTCCCCGGTAGTTCATGTGTGACCGCTTTGTGATTGACGTTGATATGGCACGGCTTTCGTTCCCGTCTCAAAGGTGCGAGTGTCATCTGGTCGACGAAGGCTTTCTCGATTCGCGTAGTACGCAAGAACTGCCAGCGTGTAGTACGACCCCGTAATAAGCGCCATACACAAGTAGGCCAGGAAATGCCGAAGTGCCGAATCGGGATTCGACACGTTGGACAAGCCGGTATAGGTCAAGTATCCACCGCTGACGATTGGCGTTAGTGCGCGGAGGAAGCGGACCCATTGCGAGACGAAGCCGAGTAGCACAGCAATCAGCCGTTTTTTTGCCGTGTACCAGCCGATGACGAACATGGGGCCGTTTACCAGCACCGTATAGACGATGATGTTGACGGCAATCCCGAAATCTTGTTCGCGGCCCCAAAGGCCGATCGAGAACACAAGCACGCCCACGACGGCAAACGCCGCTTGAATCCCGGTAATAGCCTGTAGCACGATTCCGGCTTCAACAATTCGCGAGGGGCGCCGGCACCATGACCAGATGCGGTGGCCAATGTGGGATGGTGACGCATGAGTGGGGTGTCCGTTGAGAAAGCGGCGCAAATCGTCGGCGAATTCTTCGCATGAGACATAGCGCCACGATGGTTCTTTTTCGATCGCCTTTAAGCACACGTTCTCCAAATCGCGCGGAATCTGGTCGTTGAGTCGACGCGGCCGCCTTGGCTGTTCTTCGAGCACCTGCCGCAGAATCATCCTTACGTTGCCCTGGAACGGCGTCACACCGGTCAGCAGACGATAAAGGATGACGCCCAAAGAATAAATGTCGGCGCGCTGGTCCGCCCGTGATCCATCACCGCGAGCCTGCTCCGGCGCCATATAAGCCGGCGTTCCTAAAGCCTGGCCGTCGTTTGCGATCGTGATGGCGCTGCCCATGCATCGGGCCAGACCGAAATCCGTGATGTGCGGCTGGTTCTCTTTGTCGAGGAGTATATTGGCCGGGTTGAGATCACGGTGAACAATCTCGGCCCGATGAGCCGCATCGAGTGCTTCCGCGATCGTGACACAGGTCGACACCGCGTCGCGGAGCGACATCGCATTTTCCCGCAGATACTCTTTGAGAGTCGCCCCGTCGATGTAGTCACTGACGATGTACACTTGATTGCATTCGAATCCCACGTCGTGAACACGCACGATGTGGGGATGGCTGAGTCGGGCAGCAGTCTGCGCTTCACGCAAAAAGACTGCGCCATCAAATTCACTTGAGTCGCTGGGATGAGGGATCTTGATAGCGACGTTACGACCGAGGCGACGATCCCAGGCCAGCCAAACCGTTGCGGATCGGCCCTTTCCAATGACTCGCCGTAGTTCGAAGTGTGCGATGGACTTCTCTTCTCCTGTTGCCCTGATGGATGGCGCCGTTGCCGGGTGTAGGTAGAAGGTCTGACCGCAGGATGCGCACTGCAAGCTGTCAAGGGCCCCGGACTGAGGTAACTGCAATACACTAGCGCAACTAGGACACGGAAGTTGCACAGGACATCTGCCGCTCGGGCCACTGGTCTCAGCATTTGACGAGATGCGACCTGCTACCAGATCAGTGGCGAACTTTATGTCGTCGGCGCCGTCGGGAAATCTCGTGAAATAGGAAGCGGCGTCGATCGCGACATCATGTCGCTGCGCGTACTCAAACTCTACGACCAGTAGTTCGCGCAGCAATTGCGATTGTCCCTCGGGACGAATTCGGTCGACGTACTCCTCGATACGAGGATTCTCGCCTCGCCGCAACGACTCCTCGAAGTGATCACATAGAGTGTCGATGCGCAAGAAGACCGAAGGCGTCATCGAGCCAGTCGGGTCATGTGTCATCGGGCCACGCTTCCCGCCACAGCGAGCGAATTATGCGGACTTTGCGCTGCACCGTTCGTGGAACACAACTGAGTCGTCGCGCAATATCCTCTTCACGATAGCCCTCCAGCTTCAGCCTCGCGACTTCGACAAGATCCGGCTTGCCAAGTTTGGAGAGTAAGTGCTCCCACGTATCTCGCATCATGACGATCCAGTCGGGTAACCCTGCTGAAGCAGCCGGAACCGATTGCAGTTCGGTGTGCTCGCAATGGCGCACCGCTCCGCTAGGGAGCCTACGCTTCTTCCGCAAATTGTAGCGATGGTGGTTGATGACCTCGCGGGCAGTCAGGGTGAAGAGGAGCGACCACAATCCGTCTCGATCATGAATCCAGGGGTACTTTCCGTCGACGGCCCCCTGCCAGAGTCGAATGAACACAACCTGAGCAATGTCGTCTTCGTCGCTTGCGGGCAATACAGAATGCTTTAGCTTGCGGCGCGCGGTCCGCTTCAAACGCTGTTCGTATCGTCGCCAGAGCGGGCCCGCCGCATGGTCGTCGCCTGCTTGGAGCTTTTCGAACCACAGTGTTACGGATCCAAGGGAGGACATTGACAACTCCATGAAGGTTTCGGCTGAGACGCCAATGTCTTGCCTAAAGTCGATGCCGCAACACCAATCGCGCTACTTGTCTCCGCCATGTTCTACGACAGACTCGCCAATCGCAATAAGCGTCACCGCGACAACTGTGCAGCCGGACCGCGCCCTCAAATCGACGACATTCGTGCTCCGGGGACTGTAGCCTGCCGGGGCTCAACACGCTCGCGCGCCGCACGTTCACTAGATGGATCGCAGTCTCCATGCGGGCAAACGTTAGGAATCTAACGGAACGAAGCTGGCTCTCTAGGACGCAGGGTTCGACGAAGGCGACTTCTCTTGGTCGAGTCAGCAGCCAGATGGCGCTTACCCTGCGGTGATCGTGAAGCATTGCCAGTCCTGTCGTAGGGATTTCGTTTTTGGCGTTCTCCGTTAATGGCGACTACTTACGTTGCGCGTTGCTGAACAGGACATCGCTCGCGGCGATGATCCTTCGGCGGAGCCTTCCGCAGTCGACAACGCAATGCAGTTAGCTGGTCCCTACGCCACAAGTTGATCTCATCAATTGCAGCATGCTGAACAGCGACTCACGATCGCAAGACTACCGATCGTGCTGGGAGGCGCTATGGAGGAGAGTCACGCGATGGACACAACCGTCGAGCACAGAAGTCGACGTAATTCGAACAAGACTGCCCGCGGCCATCGGTCGATAAGCAACCGCCGTCGGCTGCAATTCGACACCCTTGAAGACCGACGGTTGCTGGCAGTTGCCGCGTTCAATCCACTGGCTCCAGATGGTGGATCTATCGCACTGCACTTCGATGATACGCAGGAAATCGCGACGTCGAACGAAGAGGATGAATTCACCTTCACTGTCGAGGGCGGTCAGACACTCAGCGTAATCGTCGATGGTCTTGATCCAATGGACAATCTGCAGCCGCGAATCGAGTTGCAGGACCCCGCCCAAGAGACGGTGATGACAGCGGAAGGGGGAGCGAATGAAATCGTCTTCTTCCAAACTGCACCGCTGGCCAGCACCGGTGAATACAAGGTCATCGTCACGGGCCAGAATGGCTCTACCGGGAGCTACGATCTCAACCTGGTGCTCAACGCCCTCGTCGAGCGAGTCGATACCGACGAAGGCAATGAACTCCTGGTCAACAGTTCTGAATTGAGTCTCGGTGATGGATTACGACAGTGGGCCGCTCTCGGTCAGACGGATGACGCCAACGGCGACCGCGACGAGTTCGAACTTGACCTGACAGGGCTCGAAGGCCATACGCTCGACATCATTTTGGCCTCGCCGTTTGACGAAGATCTGACCCAAGAGTCGCTGCAACTCCTCGACGTCGATACCCGGCTTGACGTCGCAGATCAAACGGTCTTGGCTACCGGCACGTCAACTCCGCTGGGCGTGACAGCGACCAACTACGAACTGGCGATTCTGGACTTCGTCGTGCCGCGGAATGCGGGCCGATACACCATCGTCGTCGACTCCGACGTGGAGACACTCTACACGCTCGTCGTCACCGACCAGGCGATGTTCCATACCGAACCCAACGACGCCACGGCCACGCTGCGCAGTTTCGATCGGGAGTCGGCTGCCGTAGGAGCACTCGATGCTAGCGGTGATTCGGAGGACCATTACACGATCGATTTGACGGTGGGCGAAGCACTCGAGTTATCGACCGACACGTTGTGGGACACCGCCACCACGACGCCGCTCGATGATCTCGACCCGGCAATTCAAGTTCTCGATGGCGCCGGCAACGTCGTCGCGTCGGACACCGATTCGGGCCCGGGTGACAACGCCGCTTTGCGTTTCGAGCCGACCGCCGACGGAACCTACAAGATCCGTGTCCACGCTGAATCCGGCAGCGGCCAATATGTGCTGAGCGCCGAGACGATCAAGATGCTCGATTTCTTCGCGCTTGGCCCAGCAGGCAGCCAAGGCTTTGTCGCGGTGGCGGAGAACCAGGAACTGACCGCGGTGGGCGACGCGCAAAAGTTCGAGATCTTTCTCGAAGCTGGCGAAAACCTGTCCGCCATCGTCGACTTTGTCGACCGAAATCTGGCGCCAAAGCTTGAAATCTTCGACGGCAATCAGCAACTCGTATTCAGCGGCACTTCCTCGCAAAGCGACGCCCTGCTGGCGGGCCCCATCGCGATAACGGCGAGCGACACTTATACGTTGCGCGTTTCAGGAGTGGGAGACACATTCGGTGCATTCGAGCTCAATCTGTTCCGCAATGCCGCCTTGGATCGCTTCGATTCCGACGACGGACGCGAATTGGCCATCGATGCCAGTGCGACGAACGTCGGCCCCAACGCTCAACGTCTGGAAGTCATTGGGCGGGCAAACACGTTGTCGCTGTTGGGGCAGTGGGACGACTTCGACGAACACCTGGCCGAACCCATCGGGTCCGGCTCGGGACGTATCGTGGCCCTCGATCCTGCCGATGACCCCGCCAATCCACCTGCCAACGACGGCCAGATGACATTGATCACGACCGAGTTCCCGCACTCGTTGCGCGAGGGGGACATCGTTACCGTGGCGGGGACGTTTGCCGTTGGCGTATTCGTTGAGGAAGACGGTACTTTCATCGAATTCCCCATCACGCTCGATCACGCAGACATCGTTGACCCGGAAACTCAGTTCGTCGTCGATGTGCCGCACGTGGAGCCGAACGCGCCGGAACCGAAATGGCAAGAGGTCTACCAACGACCTATCGATAGCTTCGTGGACCTATCTGGGACCACCAAAGTCAACATCGTCGGCAAGCACGAACTGAAAAACGGCGACCAAGTCATCATCGTTAGCGGAAAGGCTGGCTATCGCGGGCAGCACACCATCTCGAACGCGACTTCAACATCATTCGAGATTCCGGTCGGCTTCGAAGGAAGCGACAGCAGTGCTCGCTGGTTTGCAGTCGGCGATCCGACGAATAATTCGGTGATCTTGCCGGGCGTCGAAGATGTGCACGGCTTCACGTTTGCCGACCTTTGGGCGGCCGAGCTGCAGATCGCCGGCCAGCAAAAGACGCTGGCGTTTCTCGGACACGTCGGGGCCCATTCTGGCGTGGACATTGTCGATATCACGGATCCCACTGCGCCGGCGCGACTATCGACATTCCGCCATCTCAGTCCCGGCGAGGATCTCTCATCGTTTGCTGCGGGATCGCAGTCGGGCTTCACGAAGGTCACGGCAGTCGATGACCACTTGCTGAGCAACGGTGACGTGATCGAAATCACCGGCACCACGCAGTATGACGGCAAGTTCACGATCCAGGCGGTGACCGACGATACCTTCGAGATTCCTGTCGCGTTTGGCACGAACGAGGCCAATACCGGTGATTGGCACCGGATTGACGCCAATTCCCTGCGCGACTTGAAAGTCGATCCCGTAGAGAAAGTCGCCTACTTTGCCAGCAACAACGGCGCGGGCGTGCTGGTCGTCGACATCAGCGATCCAAGCGATCCGACCGAAATCGCGCAGATCGATAGGACGACCTTCAGTGATGGAGGGGGCCGAGAAGGTATCGACAAGGCGCATAACGCCGCTCACAACATCTGGCTCGAAGACCAGGTGCTCTATGTCGTCGACAATCGCACGCCCGATATTCACGCCTACGACGTTTCCACTCCCAGCTCTCCTGTCTATTTGACGACGATCACCGTCTCGAAGTCGTCACCTGGCAATGTTCATGACGTGCGGGTCTTTGATGACGTCTTGTACGCCTCCGTCCTCTTGGAAAGCGACAATGCAGCGCCGAACGGATTTACCGGATTCACCGAGATTCACGAGGTGAGCGACATCGGCAACGGCAATACGGTGGCGATTGCCGTTTTCGAGACTGGTTTCTTCAGTCACTCAAGTTGGCCGTTCACACAGGTCGATCCGGGAACGCAGGAAGATCGCACGTTTCTCGCCGTGTCCCAAGAGGGATTCGCCTCCGACGAGTTTGGCTTCTCCTTCGATACGGTCGGCAAGTTGACGATTTACGACATCACTCCGGCGATGGACGCCATCGCGAACTTGGGCTCCGTCCCCGACCCCGACGAGGTGGCAATCGGCGGCCAGATTACCAAGCAGGCCACACTGGAAAACGAGGACATTAACCAACCGACATCGGGACCGCATCATCAGGTCGTGGTCGGCGACTTGCTCTACGTTTCTTGGTTCGAAGCAGGAGTCCAAATCTTCGACATTTCGGACGTGGTCACCCAGACCGATCCTGACGCCGCGCCGCCCCTGGTGGCCAGCTACGACACCAGTATTGGCGCGCCGGCCGGCTCGCGCGGCAACTTCGGCATCTTTCCACAACTCGGCAATGACTTGGTGTTGGCGAGCGACTTCGCTACGGGACTTCATGCTTTGGAGTTCGGGGCAGACGTCGACGAGTTCACGATCGATCTTTCCGACAAAGCGGGGCATTCGATCGACATCGTGTTCTCCGGCATATTAGGCGCCGACCTATCGACCGGCCAGACCCTGGAGCTGTTGGATACCGACGGCACGACGGTGCTGCGCACCGGGACAGCGTCTCCATTAGGAACGGCCGCTACTAACTATGATCTGGCGATTCTCGATTTCGTCGTTCCGCAGAGTCCGGGTGTGTACACGATCCGCGCGACGTTCGACGTCGAAGAAGACCAGCTCTATTCGATTGTGGTCACCGATCAGGCGGCCTTCGACACGGAGCCCAACGGTTCGGGCGACACGCTTCGCAGCCTGGATGGCTTGGACGGAGCACTAGGAGAACTCACAGCCAGCACAGACGTGGACGATCGCTACGAGCTCACGTTGGTCGTTGGCGACATCGTTTCGCTGGAAACGTTGACGCCGTTCGACGGTGCCTCGAGCAATCCGAGCAACGCGCTCGACCCGAAAATCGAGCTCCGAGACTCGGGCGGAAACTTGGTCGCCTCGGACACCAACTCAGCCGCGGACGGCAAAAACGCCAAGTTGACGTATACCGCCGTGACAGCGGGCGTGTTTGAGGTGCATGTCATTTCGGAATCGGGCAGCGGGTCCTACGAGCTCTTGTCGAATGTGGCGCCGACCGCGGCCATCGCCGGCCCGGCAACCGGAGTCCGCGGTCAGCCGCGAAGCTTCACGCTCACGGCAACCGATGATTCGGTTGTGGATCAGGCGGGCGATTTCACCTTTGAGATCGATTTCGACGGCGACGACGTCGTCGATCAAACCACCACCGGCCCAAGTGGGACGGTGGTCGAGCACATCTACACCAGCAGCGGCTCCAACACGGTCAAGGTAACCGCAACCGATAGCCAAGGTCTCAAGGGTAAGATTGCGACTCATAGCATCACCATCGTCGATTACGAACTGCAGACGGATCCTGACAACCCGACGTTGTCCAACTTCGTCTTCGGAGGTACGACCGGCAACGACACAGCGACGTTCACTCAGAACACGTCGACGTCGATCGACGTGAGCATCACGCAACTCGATGGCGTTTCGGTGAGCATCGCCTTCACGCAAACGGGATTGACTGGCAAACTAATCGCCTACGCGCAGCCAGGCGATGACTCCTTCAATGGCGCAGGTCTGACCAATACAGCGGCTGTAATGCACGGCGATACCGGAAACGACTCGCTGGTAGCCGGTGCTGGACATGACCTCCTCGATGGCGGGGCGGGCGACGACACGCTCGTGGGCAATGCGGGCTTCGACCTCCTTACTGGAGGCACCGGCGACGACTCTCTAGAGGGGGGCACCGGCCTCGACACATATACCTTTGCGAGGATCGACGACACCGAGGATCTCGGAACCGACTCGATCGCCGAAGTCGGTTCGCCGTCGATCTTCGGCGACGGACTGGACTTTACCGGCTACCAGCGGGGTATCTCCGTCAATCTGGCTTCTACGACTCCCGTCAATGATACGGGGCGACTCGTAGTGAACGTGAACGCCGACGACGAAATCGACATCGTGTTCGGTACGCAATTCGACGACGTGTTGATCGGCAACGACGTAGACAATCTTCTCCGTGGAGTTGCGGGGGACGATACGCTCTTCGGCGGCATCGGCGACGACGTCTTGGAAGGAGGATCGGGAGACGACACCTTCGGATTCGACCGAGGTGACGTAGACACGGTCGATCTAGGGGACGATACGATTGTTGAGTCGAACACCTCAAATGATGCTGCGGATCTAATTCTGTTTAGTTCGTTCGATGCCGGCGTGCAGTCGGTGGATGTCGACCTCTCCGCCAGCGATGGCGTGGTACTAGACATCCCAAACAAGCTGAAGATCAAGGTGCAGCCTTTGCCATTCGGTGCCGGAAACGCGGAGGGCATGGAAGGAGTGATTGGTACCGATCTGGGCGATACGCTGACCGGGAATAACCGAGACAACTTCTTGATCGGAGGCGCTGGCGCCGACAGCCTTGATGGCGGAGCTGGCAACGACTTCCTCGTCGGCGAGGATGACAACGATACGCTCGCCGGGGGCGCGGGAGATGACTTCTTGGTCGGTGGTGAGGGCGACGATTTGCTCGAAGGTAATTTGGGAAATGACAACTATATCTTTGAACGTGAATCCGACGCGGTAGACCTCGGCCACGACACAATTATCGAATCGACGACCACCAACAACGATGCGCTAGACGCCGTCGTCTTCTCGGACTTTGACGCCAACGTCCAAGCCCTGTCGGTCGACTTGAGTGCGTCCGATGGCGTAATCGTCGATATCGCCAACAAGTTGAAGATCACCGCCAAGCCGTCTGTGATGTCTTCGGGCGACGCTTCGGGAATTGAGGCCGTTGGGGGAACGGCGCTCGCCGACACGATCACCGGCAACGATCGCCCGAACGTGCTGTACGGCGATGCTGGTAATGACACGCTCACCGGCGGAAGTGGTCGAGACATCTTGATCGGCGCGCTGGGGGCCGACAGCTTGTCCGGCGGCGCCGACGACGACATTCTGCTGGCAGGAGACATCGATTTTGGCGAGGAAGATAATGCCGCACTTGTCGCCCTAGCTGCTATCCAAGCCGAGTGGACTTCATCGCGAGACTACGAAACCCGTGTCGCCAACATCAAAGGCACCGGAACCGGGCCGCGCGACAACGGCGATCACTTCTTCGACGCCGCGACGCTCGTCGATGACGCCGCTGTCGACACGCTCGTCGGAGGCGCTGGGATCGACTGGTTCATCCACAATCTCTTCGAGGACATCGCCAGTGATCTGGAAACGAGCGAAGAGGAAACCAACGTCGGATGACGGATAATCGCCGCCCCTGACCTGCAACGCGGGCATTCTGGTATGGAAGGACGGCAGCATCACCTATTGCTGCTTCCACAGCACCTGCAACAACGTTACCTGGCTCGAATTCCAAGATTACGTCGGTGAGTCATTCGAATCTCCGCTCGATGCTGCACCCGCCGCGCACGCCTTCTTACTCAAGCTGGCTGGTTTTGAAGCGCCGATTGACACAAGAATGCGCGAGCCGTCATCTCGAGGATCAAAGCCATCACGGACGGCGATCTCGTGACGGTGAACGTGAAACATGGGCCGAACCTTCCGGTCCGATTCGACACGAAGATCGTCATGCAAACGAATCACTTCGTGCGGTTGCCAGATCCTTCGGGGCGCTGCACAGCTATCGCTCGGAAGCTTCAGGCCCTTGGCCATCGTCGGTCGACGCAGACGAAGACCTCGACCGCTGAGGCTCATCGAACAGCATCCGCAAGGGAGGCGTGTCCAAATCGTCGTACTGCCCGCGGCGTACCGACCACACAAATGCGGCGACGGCGGCTGCGCCGAGTAGCAGCGCGACCGGCAAGGCAATATACAACACGCTCACCGCGGTGCTCCGAATGATCGAGAGGCCAGCGATACGCCCAAAACCGTGAGCGAGCTCAGCGGCATTAGGACAGCGGCTACCAATGGATTGATCCAACCTGCCATCGCCAACGCGACGGCAACGACGTTGTAGCCCAGCGAGATGCCCAGATTCATCCGCACTACGCCCAGCGCGTGGCGCGCCCCATCGATCAATTCGACGACGCCCCGCAAGCCGGCCTGGCCGAGATAAACGGGCGCGACCTGGAGGCTGACTTCGGCGCCGCCCTGAACGGCGACACCGACCGAAGCGGCGGCCAGCGCGGGCGCATCGTTCACGCCGTCGCCCACCATCATCGTGCACCCGTCGGCCACTGTGCCGCGGATCACATCGAGTTTCTGTTCGGGAGCCAAAGCAGCGTGCGTCTGTTCGGATGGAATGCCCACCGCTTCAGCCACGCGCGCAGCGGTTTGCGGATGATCGCCACTGAGCAGCCCCACCTGCCAGCCGCGCTGTTTCAAGTCGGCAACGACCTCCACGGCCTCGTCGCGCACGCGATCGCCCACGCCGGCAACGGCCACGATGCCCCCATCGATGGCCACAACGATCGGCGTCCAGCCAGAGCCGAGAATGTCATCCAGCGGCAGGCGGAATCGTTCGGACGAGACGATTCCTTGACCTGCGATCCAACGTGGCGAGCCGACACTGATCTCCCGTCCAGCCACTTTGCCGGTAACGCCGCTGCCGGCGATCTGTTTGACCGAAACAACGTCGACTGCATTGATCGCGGCCGCCCCCAATTCGGCCGACAGTCCATCGGCCAGCGCGCAGCCGATGGGGTGATTGGCCCGCCTTTCCAGTGCGGCCACCCACCGCTTTGCGCGCTGGTCGCCATCCCAACGCTGCAGAGTCATCTGACCGACGGTGAGCACACCGGTTTTGTCGAACCAGATGTGTCCCGTCTGGGCCAGGCGTTCGAGCACGTCGCCACCCTTGATGAGGATTTCGCGGCGTGCCGCCTGTCCATGGGCGACTGCCAAAGCGAGTGGTGTAGCCAGCCCCAACGCGCAAGGGCAGGCAACAATCATCAACGCGACGGCGTGACCGATCGCCACTGAAATTCCGCTGCCGCTCCAAAGCACGACGGTTACGGCAGCCAGCAAAACGACCGTCACCACGAAGTAACCCGCTATGCGATCGGCCCATTGCACCAGTGGCGAGCGGCCGACGGTGGCCTGCTCGACCATCTGCATCAGTCGTCCTAAGCGGCTTTCGCCGCCGGTGGCGGCCACGCGGATCTTGAGCGGTCCCTCGCAATTCGTGGCTCCAGCCGTGAGATTGTCGCCTTCGTTCACGCCGACCGGAACCGACTCGCCGGTCAGCAGCGACTGATCAACGGCAGAACGTCCCTCGACCACGTGCCCATCCGCGGGCACCAATTCACCGGGCAACACCTCGACAATGTCGTCGGGACGCAAAGCGGCAAGTGACACGCGCCGAACTTCGCCATGCTCGACGCGTCGCGCCGTCTGCGGCGTGAGCTTTGCCAACAGCGCCACGCTGTCGGCGGCCATACGTTGTTGGCGATACTGCAGCCAGCGTCCAACGAGTAAGAGAAAGACCAGTACGGACAGCGAATCGAAGTACACCTCGCCGCGGCCTGTGACGGCGTTGATGGTTCCGGTCGTTCCACCTACCGCCAAGCCGAGCGCAACTGGCAGATCCATGTGGGGCGTCCGAGTCCGGATCGCCGCCCAAGCACTGCGAAAGAAAACGCGTCCCGGCCAGAGCAGCGAGATCCAGCCGAGGCCGGCGCTGGCCAAGCGGAGCACATAGGAGTGGCCCGCTTCCATCGACGCGAACATGCCGGCATAGAGTGCCACTGCGATCAGCATCGCGTTGCCCGCGCAGGCGCCGGCGACCGCAATGCGAATTAGGTGACTGCGGTTCTCCTGCTGCTGGGCTTCGGCCCGTGCCCGGTCGCCCCAGGGGTGCGGCGCGTAGCCCAATCCATCGAGTGCCCGACCAATCTGTGAGAGACGTACGCGGTCGGTAAGCCACTCGAGTTGCACGGTCCGCCGCGTCAGGTTGACGCGTGCCTCGCTCACTCCGTCAACGACCAATGGGAGCCGCTCGACCAGCCAGACGCAGGCGGCGCAGTGCAACCCTTCGAGCACCATTTCGCAGCGACTCGTGTTACCGTCGGTCCGCACGTATCGTTCTGCGAACGACTCGTCATCCAACTCGTCATACGTCGAGCCATGCCCCGAAGCCCGTCGACGCTCGGATTGAACTCGCTCGAAGATGCTGTAGTAGTCGTCCAGGCCGTGCGCGCGGATCAAATCGAAGGCCGAACGGCAGCCGGCACAGCAGAATTGGTGCGCGGCGCCATCGACGACTAGTCCCAGTGGGACGGACAAGCCGCAGTGGGTGCACGCCACGCTGTGCAAAGGCGGCTGATCCGGGTTGGCAGCTATACCCGGAGGTGCCCCGCCTTGCGAATCTCGGGGAGTCGTCGCCTCGACCGACATGCGTGACTCACTGGGGATCGCAACACGGCAGCGATGTATGGGGAAGCGCCTCGACGCGGGCTTGTTGTTCGTCGAGACTCTCGGTCGCGTGGGATGGTTCCAATACGGCGTAGGTCGTCGTCGCGCGCCAGAACATCGTGTATGCACCTACCGCGATCAACAGTATGGCCGTGGCGTGGGGCACGTACTGCCGCCAAGTCCCGCTCAGCGTTCGAGCGCCCCACGTAACACCCATTAGCGCTGGGACTGTGCCCATCCAGAAGACGGCCATCACTGCAGCGCCGCCCCAAGGGCTGGCGAGTCCCGCCGCCGTGATGAGAAACGCATACAGCCAGCCGCAGGGCAGAAAGATGCTCATCGATCCCATTGCGGCGCTGCGTGCCGGGGTCGACCAGGTCGCGGTGCGTCGATGCGCGGCCGCCAGCCAGCGCTGCATGCCGCCGGGCAGCGTAAAGTGCAGTCCGGTCTGTCGAAAGAGTCGCACCAAGGCGGCCACGCCCAAGGCGATCATCAACGCGCCTGCTGCTGTGGCCGCCGCACGCTGCCAGCCGATCAGATGCCCACCCAATTCGAACGTCGCACCGGCCATACCCGCGATGAGGCCCAAACAGACGTAACCGATCAATCGTGCCAGGTGATAGACGGGCACCGTCACCCGGGCGTGCCGCGCGGAGGCCAATACGGCGAGCGGGCCACACATCCCCGCACAATGCGGGCTGCCCACTAGGCTAGCCGTTAGCACGGCAATGAACAGCGGCGTCATCAGATCACCTCGCCGCCATCAACTGGAGCTCGCGCTCTTCAGTGAGCAAATACAAATCAGCTCCCCGCGCGACTCGGAGCCGCAGCTCCCAGATTCCATCGCGGCGAACGGTGGCCACCGCGCGATAGATCCCGGTTCCCTCGTAGAGCTCTGTGGGCGTCAATTGCTGACGTTCGTCTGGCCGGACGTGCGGGAACATCGTCAATTCGATGCGAGCGCCGCTGACGGGCGCCTTGTGCTCGTCGATCACGCGGACCATGACCTCCCGACGTTTGTAGATTTCGGCCTCAGGTTCGTCCAGCGGCGCGATGGTCACGTGGGACTGCCAGCCCAGCGCGTCGCTGGCACGTTGCAATGCCGCGCGCTGGTCCCATTGCAATGCCTGCTCGTGATAGTCAGGCACGATCGCCATCGATTCATCGCTCAGCGCGAGATACAGCGCCGTGAACGACATGACGAATTGCAAACCAAGCAGGCCGACGATCAGCGCCACCCACTTGTGCGCTCCGCGCTGTTCACGGCTTACCGCGTCGGATTGTACGGTCCCAGTAGTTGACATGAAACGACTCGGCTCTTTCCGGTAGAACTTTCGATCGCGAGGCGGATCTGCAGTTTCCCGGCAGTGAACGCCTCGGGAGGAACCGTGACCAGGACCGGTTGCGTCCAAGTCTGTCCACCCCCAAGTGTGACGTTCTGGACATCAAGATCCAATGCGATGTCGTCAGGTTCCGCGATTCGGATCTGGAAGTCCTGCTGTTCGTCCGTGCGACTCACCAACTTCAACCGCAAAGAATTTTGGATCTGCCCGTCCGCAGCGGTGATGTATGGGTTTCCCAAGCTGCGCAGCAACGTGACATCGAAGGCCTGTTTCGATGCTAGCGTGGCGACAAATCCGCCGATCACGACCAGCAATGCAACTCCGTACACCACCAGCCGCGGCCGCAGGCGAACTTTCTTGTGGCCTTCGGTCGTGGCCTGGCACGAGTAGCGGATCAGGCCCTTGGGCCGGTTGAGCCGCTCCATGATCACATCGCAGGCGTCGATGCACTGTGTGCAGTTGATGCACTCCATTTGCAACCCGTCCCGGATATCGATGCCCGTGGGGCAAACCCGCACGCAGGCACTGCAATCAACACAATCGCCCACGGGCGTTCCATTGCTCCGGTTCGCCTTGGACACTTTTCCGCGCGGCTCACCTCGAGTCTTGTCGTAGGTGACGATCAACGACTGCCGATCCAGCAATACCGATTGAAAGCGCCCGTAAGGGCAGGCGATCAGACAGAGCTGTTCGCGGAAGAAGCCAAAGTCGAACAGCATCAGCCCGGTCGTGATCCCCATCACCAGAAAGGGAACCGGATGTTCCAAAGGCGACAGCCGCACCCACTGCGATAGCTTGTCGACGCCCACGAAGTACGCCAGGAACGTGTGCGCCAGGCCCATCGAAACCAGCAGATAGACAAGAAACCGAGCGACGCGCCGCCAGCCAGCGACGGGCCTGCGCGGCTGTCCGCCGTGGCCGATGGTTCCCTCGAAGAAGCGCTCAATGGGACGAAAGACGTATTCCATGTAGACGGTCTGCGGACAGGCCCAGCCGCACCACAAACGGCCGAAGATCGCCGTCAGCAGGAAGATGGAGAGAAACGTCGCCAGCAGGAACAACGCCAATAGCAACGTGTCGGTCGGCAGGAACGTGAAGCCAAAAAACGTGAACTCGCGGGCCATGATGTCCAGCAAAATGGCAGGCTTGCCGCCAATCTGGATATGCGGGATCGCCACAAAGACCACGATCAACAGGTAGGCCACCGCCTGCCGGGCCCGCCAGTAGGGGCCTTTCGATAGATGCGGCTTCAGCCAGCGTCGCGAGCCGTCGGCACGCAGCGTGGAAAGAACCTGTTCTTCGGGGACAAGGAGTGAAGACGACATCTAAACTACACTAGGTGGCCGCGTGCCTCGGTCTGTTTTTACTACTATTGTTCGCGACCGCGTCTGGGAGGCTAGGCGCCGGCTACGAACTCGAAGGCGCATCTTCATTCCCAGGCGGTTCGGCTGGTGCGTCACTGTCACCGGGCTCGCTCTCGGCGCCTGCTTCGTCGCTGCTCGCCGACGAGTCACCTGGGGTTTCTCCCTCGCCACTCGCCTCGCTTTTCGGCGCCGACTCCGCCTCTTCGGCAGGCGTCGAATCGCCTTCAGCCGGATCAACATCCCAGGGCGGGATAATGCGGCCTTCCGGAGCTCGTCCGGAAAGATCCTTGCCGCGCATAGTGGCGATGTACGACGCGGTGAGTACCACCTCGTTGCGGTGAAGGCGGTTCTTCCAGGCGGGCATGGCACCACCGGCCGCGCCGTTGGCGATCACCTGGGCGATCTCTTCCACAACACGGACGTTCTTATAGTACTCGTCTGTCAGGTTGGGGCCGATTTTACCTTCGCCTTCCGCACCGTGGCAGGAGATACAGTTTGCCTTGTAGACGATTTGACCCACCAACAGCCACTCCGGCTCGTTCATGTACTGCAAGATATTCTCACGCGTCGGTTCCAACTCACCCAGTTCGGCGAACTGCAAGCGAAGATTGTCAGCAACCGCCTGTTGGTAGTTTGTGTGGATTCCACGGTCCGGCATGCCTCCGTGGTAGTAGATCAGATAGAACACGGAGAACACCACCGTGACGGCAAACAACCAGTTCCACCATCCGGGTAGCGGATTGTCGTACTCCTGGATGCCGTCGTAGCTGTGTTCGCGCAAGACGTCAGTAGGCTCAGGCATGTCCGTTTCTCCGCACTCCGTCTTCCAGTGGCATGTTGGCCCGCCGCTCGCTCGCCGAGCGGCTCATCGTGATGGCGCGCCACGATACGGCGATGAACACGACGAAGAACAGCAGCAGCGCGGCTTCGGCGCTGACCGTCGCGTCGATTCGCGTCAGAATCTCCTTAATCATCGCTGGAGCTCCTCGTGCTTAGCTGAGCAGTGTCCGTGTCGTTCTCGGAAGCGGCAACCGGCGTTTCAGTCTCTGGCAGTTCGGTCGGTGCGCCCTCAGACTCCGCCGGGGGCGCCTCGGGCGCTGCGCCGGGCGGCGGCGCGAAGAGATCGGTTCCCAACCGCTGGAGATAGGCCACCATGGCGACGACCATCTTGTCTTCCATGCCCATCGGCCCACCTTGTTTGACGATCTCTTCTCCGATTTGCCGCGCCTGTTCACGCGCCAGCTCTTCGGCCGATGCGAGCTCTTCGTCGCTATACGGAGCACCTAGAAATGCCGCGGCCTGGACGCGGTCCGGGATCGTCCCGAAGTTCAGCTCTCGCTCGAGCAGCCAAGCGTACTCGGGCATGATCGAACCGGGCGTCAAGGCCTCGGGGTCTTCGAAGTGCCGCAGGTGCCAGAGGGCCGACTGGCGTCCGCCCTCACGGGCCAGGTCGGGACCAATGCGGCGCGACCCCCACTGGAACGGGTGATCGTAGATGAACTCACCGGGCTTCGAGTACTCGCCGTACCGTTTGGTTTCGGCCAAGATCGGTCGGATCATTTGCGAGTGGCAGTTGTAGCAGCCCTCAGCCACATAGATGTCGCGGCCGGCCAACTCCAGTGGCGTGTAGGGCCGCACCGAGGCAATCGTCGGTACGTTGGCTCGAATCAAGAAAGTGGGAATGATCTCGAACAACGACGCGACGACAACCGCAATCACGACCCACACCGTGAAGCGAACCGGCAACCCTTCCCAGCGGCGATGCCAGTCGAGGCTGGCCCAGCCGGCGAGCTTTTCGCCCCAGGGCGCAACGCCGTCCATTTGAGGAGTTTGCTGACACGGCTCGGCGTATGTTTTGCCCAATGCAGGCGCCGCGTAGACAGGCTCTTCGTACTTCGCAGGTTGCGTGCGCCAGGTGGCCACGAAGTTGACGAGCAACATCACCACGCCGCCGAAGTACGCTGCGCCGCCGAGGACCCGCAACCAGTAGAAAGGCAGCAGCCGCTGAACAGTCTCGACGAAATCGGGATTGGCCAGACGGCCACCCGAGTCGAGAGCCCGCCACATCAGACCTTGCGTCAGTCCAGCGATGTAGATCGGCACGATATAGAGCAGGATGCCCATCAAGCCGATCCAGAAGTGCCACTCGGCCAGCTTGGTGCTCCAGAGCTTGGTCTGAAAGATCCGCGGCAACAGCCAATACAACATGCCGAACGTCATGAAGCCGTTCCAGCCCAGTGCGCCACCGTGGACATGGGCGATGGTCCAGTCGGTGTAGTGCGAGAGGGCATTGACCGACTTGACCGAGAGCATCGGTCCTTCGAAGGTCGACATGCCATAGAACGTGATGCCCACCACGAAGAACTTGAGAATCGGATCGGTGGTGAGCCTGTGGTACGCGCCGCGAAGCGTGAGAAAGCCGTTGATCATTCCGCCCCACGAGGGCATCCAGAGCATGACCGAGAACACCATACCCAACGTCGAGGCCCATTCCGGCAACGCCGTGTAGTGCAGATGGTGCGGCCCGGCCCAGATGTAAAGGAACACCAGCGACCAGAAGTGCACGATACTGAGCTTGTACGAGAAGACAGGCCGCTCGGCCGCTTTGGGAAGGAAGTAGTACATCAATCCCAAGAACGGCGTGGTCAGGAAGAACGCCACTGCATTGTGGGCGTACCACCATTGCATGAAGGCATCCTGGACGCCCGCATAGATCGGAATGCTCTTGAACAAACCGAGCGGGACGACCAGGTTGTTGAAAACGTGCAGGACCGTGACGGTGACGATGGTGGCGATGTAAAACCATAACGCCACGTAGAGATGGCGCTCGCGGCGGCGAAGGAGCGTCATGAAGAAGTTGACGCCGAAAAAGCCCAGCCACACCACGGCGATCGCCAGGTCGATTGGCCATTCGAGTTCGGCGTACTCCTTGCTCTGCGTGATACCAAACGGCAGCGTGGCGGCCGCGGCGACGATAATGGCCTGCCACCCCCAGAAATGCAGACGGCTCAGCAGATCGCTGAACATCCGCGCCTTGCACAGCCGCTGCGTGGAGTAGTACACCGCCGCAAAGACCGCATTGCCGGCGAAGGCGAAGATGGCCGCGTTGGTGTGCAAAGGCCGAATGCGGCCAAACGCCAGAAACTCAAGGCCCGCGGAAAGCTGCGGCAGCACAAGTTCCAAGGCGACCACCAGCCCCACCAGCAGCGCGACAACCGCCCACACGACAGTAGCCAGCGAAAACATCCGCACGATCGCGTCGTCGTAAGAGAACTCTTCGAGGATAGGTCCTTTGGTACCTGCCGCCTGATGGTCGCGACGTTGATCGAGACGATCTGTTTCCACGCTCATACTGTGTCTTCGCTCCTGCCGCACTGCATGCCACGCTGCCGTTCACCAGCGTACGGCGGCTGCGCACTCGCGCAGAACCGCGTCCTCGAAATTGCAAGCTCCATACCAATTTGCGACTCGCGAGGTCGCCGATACGGCGTGCTACGGTCCTTTGCTGCACGACCGCCTTTAAATCGGCCGGGCAGCCGTTTCATAAAGATGTCAAGTAAGTATCGGCGCCGACCAGACATGCGACATTCTGCCTCAGACTCACGGCGCCCCCAGCACACCAGTGGCCACGGCACACGAGCGGATTCGCCCATTCGGCGCGCTAGTCCGCGCGCCAGACGACGTGAGATGACACAAGGCGTCCCCATCGAATCCCAAGTGCGCCGAGATGGTTTTGCTGGCGTCAGCGCATGCGTCGACGGAAACACCGCTGCGAATCACGGAGAGGAACCAGTTGGCCTTCCTGACCCGCGCCGGCGTGACGCCAGGTGAACTCCCAGTTTACGATGTTGGCGGAGAAGTCACGAATGTCGGCGGCAATATCCACGCCGGTAAGACCGGCGGCAAGGGACACGCCGGTGCCGAGCGCGGTCACATCGTCGCTGTAGTCGCCGAGGACGACCTGGTTGAGCGACTGCCTGAGGTAATCGTCGGCTTCGGCGTTCTCGCGTGCGGAGACTTCGCCGGTGACCAGCGCTTTGACTCTTTCCCGTTTGACAGCCGATGGCGAATCAACGTCTCTATAGTCTCGGCGTTCCGCTCCGATAGATGATCTGTTCGCCAATGCCGCCATTGGCTCCTAGATACATTCTAGATCCAGTCCTTTGAGCTTGGATGCTTGCAACGCCGCTGCAGCAGACTCGCCGCATAGCAGCAAGGGAGACTTCTCGTCTTCGCTGCCGAACTCCAGGTCGGTGCGTACGAACTCATTCGGCTCGATCCCTTGTCCTGCCTTGAGATATACCGGCGTTGCACCGACAACGGATTCGTAGCAGCCACACTGCGGACATCGTTTGATGAACCTGGTCCCTCGAGTTTCGGCATCGTACTCAACTGCACGCTCCGGCCGGATGGCGAAGAACTCGGGGTCGTTTGGCAGTTGGTGGAACACCAGTCCCGACAGGCCCGCCGAGTCGTAGAACGCTTTGAAGCGCTCGGAGATGGTCTTTATGCCATCGTATGTCGAACTAAGGTCGTAGCTTCGCTTCCTCACAACAAGGCCGTCGAGAGACTCATTCCACTTGTCCAGCAACTCACCGCAGGACTCGCAGCGGCGGAGTCCTGGTCGAGAATCCCCCGACATGTCCGGAACAAGCTCTTGATGAACCCGTTGATACTCGGTCAACTCCGGCTGATCGCGAAAAGCGTAGCTATCGTTTCTTTGGCCGTGAACGCAGTATCCGATCATATGGTAGTCACTCCAGATCCGGATGCTGGTTGAAAAAGTCACGGGCAGCGTCAGGATATTTATCTCGAAACAACTTGTAAAACTCTGCTTCGGCCTCGAGCCGTTCTTGTCGTGTGAAGTTCTCCGCAATCCGTTCGGCCGAGTTACCACGTTGCGGCCGCATGTGGTTGCCGGCCGCGTCCGTCTTGTCACGCAGGAACTTATTCAAGTCGCGGTGTAAATCGACATGATCGACGCGCGGCAGTGGGGTCCGCAGCTGGTTCGGATCACCGCCCAAGAACTTGGGATCAGAGTGATGCAACTCAATCCTACTTGGATTGACAGTGTTTGACGCAGCATCCGGCAAATCAACCTTCTTGGTTTCGGCAAAATCGGCCTTTTTCAGGTATGACTTGGCGAGCTGGCCGACTTCGTCGGCGTTCTTCAGGGCTCCGATCAGTGGGAGCAAGCCGACGACGTTGAGCGCGGTCACGCCGGCGTGACGCCAGGTGAACTCCCAGTCTACGATGTTGGCCGAGAGGTCACGAATGTCGGCGGCAATATCCACGCCGGTAAGA
>CALKYM010000013.1 GCA_938003525.1 uncultured Planctomycetales bacterium
CGAATGAATCGGGCTGACGCTCCACTAGTCAATCGCCGAATAATGACGCCGGAATCCGGCGCTCCACAATACGACCATACTCATCTTGCGTGCGCCGCTGGCCTACTGTGTGCCAGGGCGTCACGCCCTCCAGCTCGGGCATGATTTCGACCAGTTGGTCGACCAACGTCTGGGCCAGGCGGCGCGTTGAGGCCGACTGCGCTTTCTCCAAAATGGCCGCCGCGGTCTTCATCACGCGCACCATTCGTGCTCGTGCCAGGACCGGCGGCGAAAGCGCGTCAGAGCACTCGACGAGAAGCTCTGCCACGGGAACGTCGAGCGCTTGTTGCCAGCGGTAGAGATCGCTGAGCCGGATGTCGGCGTTTTCGACTTCCTGCTGCTTGAGTTCCCGCACGCTGACACGCAGATTGCGGCTCACGCCGCGCAGTGAGACGCCTTGCTGGCGGCGGACATGTGCGATGCGATGCAAGGCTTCGTCGGCATGCGGAACGGACGAGCCGTTCACGCTGCCATTTCGAACTTCAGGGCTGCCATCAGTCTGTGCAGAGCGCGCAGGTTGAGATGAGGCGAACATGACATGAATGCCCTCCAGCCCCAGCAGGGTTCCGAGACCTGCCGTGACTACATGAGAATTGCGACGATCCTGTTACGACGGGGTGGCGACCGGCGCAATGCTTCAGGCGTGAAGCACAGCGACGAGCGATGCACGTCCATCTCTGGCGTGCGTCCACCGTGCCAGGCGTCTACGCGTCGTCGGTGCCAACTGAGAGAGCAGTCAGATAAGAGCAGCAAGCTATAACGCAAGTCTTCGGCGGCACGACGAGGATCATTCGGTCGCGCGCGCTACGGCAGTGAATAAAGGCAAATAATCGACGTATGAGTTCCCTACTCGTGCGTCAGCTCTCAAGTGGCGACAGTCGAGCGTACAAACGACTGACGACTCTTACGGCTGCAATCCTTTCTTCGGTCCAAACCAGGGCGATTAATCCCGACTACTTCACCGAATTGCGCGACGCGTAGTTTTCAATGCTCAACAGCGCGCAGGCCGGCAAAGCGGCCATCCGCATATACGCCGATCCCGCCACCAAGGCGCGGGTCGACAAAAGAGCGTTCGTCGAAAGCGTGAAGAGTGATATGCAAGAACCAGCTAGACGTGCCCCCACGGCCAGTCCGCCATGATCGTAGCCACGCCCGCGGCATCAGACAAGCAAGTTTTGATGAGCGAATTCTCGCGGCGAAAGCCGGTTGTGGCCTCTTCAACACAACGATGGGGGCCGGTTGGCCCCCAAATGAAGGGTGCCCTCAACGCCTAGCTGTCATCTCGATTCGGACTTGTTCGGAAGAATCCGAGTGGCGCCGGCGCCGATGGATCGTGACCGCAACGAATGTTTGACCGCAAACATGGCCGAGCGTTCGTTTGCGTTACAGGTTGAGCGCGGTGATTCGCTGTGACCAATCGGGCTCCAGGGGCCGGAATGGGGTCGAGTCTTCTACCCGACGAGTACACGATTTGGCCACCGCCCGGCCGAGAATTGCCTATGCAAAACGGCTGTGGGCGGCAAATCGCGGTGTCCGGCGCGGCAGGCGGATTACGCCGCCGGAGTTCGTGAAACCGTTCACAAGTTCCGCGTTTGGAAGCGTTTTCCTCGCGCGCGAATCATTCGACTACGACCCAATTGACCCGTTCAAATATGGAGATTCTTAGAACTGGACACTTGGCCGTCTGCAACTCGTCGTTGCGAGGTCTCAACCATTGCGCAACGTTGCAAATGATTCGTACGCTCGTGATTCGCACGCACGTGGTTAAGGGCGCCTGATCTTCGCCGCGTGGCGGATGCGCGGGTTACTCGCCCAGCGCAAAGTCTCGAATCGGTCCGAAAGCCAGCGGGCTGTCAGATGCCGGATCGGTTGCGAGCAGTAGTGGGGTCCTCCGAGGCTTGGTGCCCGCGCGTCCTGCGGGAGGTCGGGGAATATTGCCGAGGTCGGACGCGGTCACGGGCACTTCCACCCAACTCAGCTCATGCCGTTCGAGTTCGGCGATGAGCTCCTGGCTCTCCCCCCTCCATTGGCCAATGGCGCGTGCTGCGGGTTTGCGGAACAAGAGCAGGTCGACATCGGGCTGCGTGGCGCTGCTGTCCGCTTTGCTCCCCCCATGTTTCGTCATACGTCGTACCCACCGTGCAACGCGGCTCGACTCAGTACGCACGCCTGCGAAGGCGGTATCGCGCGGTCCCAACATCTCGGCGAGCCTGAACAGGAAGCCCAGCGGCAGCCGGCAACCTTGGCTCCGCAGCACGATGAGTTCGCCCGCGCAGGTCGCCAGCGCTCGGGGAACATAGACTGGAAATCCCACAGGAACCGGCTCGCGGTAGGTTCGCACCTGGGGGTAGCGAGTGGCGAGCTCGTCGGCCACTTCGATGGTAGCGTCGCGCGAGCCATCGTCGATGACCAGCACTTCGTAGCGGACGGCCATCTCGGCGGCCACTTCCAACGCATCCTGCACGAGGCGCTCCAAGACCGCCTGACCGTCGCGAAGCGGCAGGCAGATCGTCAGCGATGGATTCACGCCGGGCTCCTTGTGGAAGAGGATGGACGCACTCGCCCCTTAGCATCGGTTTCGTCCGGGGTCTCGCTCCACCGCCCCGTTATCAACGGCAAGCGCTGCGCTTTGCGCGGATGAAGCGGCCATCGGATCGTGCGGCTTATGCGGCTGACTCGCAAACTGGCGAGTGCAGCGGGAGACGACTATGCTGAACGCGCCGGCCGATGCCCCACCGGCGGTTGGCATGGCAACGCCACTACCCACGTTCACCCTGGCGACAGCGACTACCGACGTGTCTGCGCCACGATTGCCTGACTTCAGCAAAGGTGAGGGTTTGCTGCCCGCCATCGCCCAGGATGCCGAGTCGGGCGAAGTGCTGATGCTGGCCTACATGAACGAGGCCAGTTTCGCAGAGACCGTGGCGACCGGTCGTGCGGTGTACTACAGTCGCAGCCGCCAGCAGCTTTGGCGCAAAGGTGAAGAGAGCGGCCACGTTCAGCAGGTCGAGCGGATCTTCGTCGACTGCGACGGTGACACAATTCTGCTCAAAGTTCGCCAGCACGGCGCCGCCTGCCACGAAGGCTACCGCAGTTGTTTCTTCCGCCGCTGGACGCCCGAGGGCGTGGAGTTCGTCGCCGAGCGGCTCGTCGATCCGCAAACCATCTACAAGGGAAAACCGAATTGATGCCCGTTGAAGCACAACACAACCGTCCGTCACTCTCTCAGCAGCACAGTCGATGGCGTGGCTCAAGCTGCGACTCGCTGCGCTCTGGCATGGTGCCAAGGCCGCTGCTCACGGTCGCCGCCTGGCTGCTCGCCGGCACAGCTCTCGCAGCGCGGGCTGAAGTTCCCGAGGCTCCGCTGCTCGTGCGCGAGGATTTCGCGGCGGGGGCCGATCGCTGGAAACCGACCGACGCAGATGCCTGGCGGGTGAGCGAAGCGGATGGTTCGCAGGTCTACGAGCTGCACAAGCAGAGCGAGTATCGGCCTCCGCACCGCAGTCCGGCCAACATCACGCTGCTCCGCGACGTCGTCGTGGGCGATTTTCAACTCGACGCCCAGGTGCGGACGACAACGCGCAGTTACGGGCACCGAGATATGTGTTTGTTCTTCGGCTACCAGGACCCGGCGCACTTCTATTACGTGCACTTGGGCCAGAAAGCCGACGATCACGCCAACCAGATCTTCATCGTCAACGATGCGCCCCGGACCAAAATCTCCGACCGAACGACATCGGGAACGGCCTGGGATGATCAGTGGCACCACGTCCGCATCGTCCGCCGCGTCGCTGAGGGAACGATCGAGGTGTACTTTGACGATCTCGAAGAGCCGGTGATGATGGCCACCGACAAGACGTTTCAGCACGGTCGCGTGGGGCTCGGATCGTTCGACGACACGGGCCAGTGGGATGACGTCGAGCTGCGGGGTGTGGCCGTCGACGAGTAGACGTGCGGTCGTCCGACTAACAATACCGCTCGGCAGTATGTGCCAATCGCCAGCGGCCACTCGCGGACGACGCATCTCGTTTACACTGCACGAGTAGCGGGCTACGATTGAGTACGCTGGCACGCGCGCGTGTCGTCTTGCAGCCCACGCGTTTCGATCAACGCCCCCGAGTTCCGCTCGGCGTACAGAACTGGTTGGGGATCTCCTTCGTATCCATGTCGCAGTCCACCCATTCAGTCGATTCCGCCGAAGACACTTCCGGAGCCAGTGGCTCTGAAGAGACCATCGCTATTGTCGGCGGTTGCGGACACGTCGGGCTGCCGCTGGGGATCGCCCTGGCGGACTCGGGCAAGCGCGTGACGCTCGTCGATACGAGTACCGAGCGCGTCGAGGAGGTTGCGGCGGGGCGGATGCCCTTTCTCGAACGCGGCGGCGACGAGCTTCTCGGCAAGGTGCTCGCCGCCGGCAAACTGGTTCCGACGACCTCGGCCGAATCCATCGGTACGAGTGACGTGGTGATCGTCACGATTGGCACGCCGGTCGATGAGTTTCTCGACCCGAAGGTGGGTGAGTTTGACCGCGCCATCGAGTCCGTGCTTGACCGCATGCGCGGCGGACAGTTGCTGTTGCTGCGCAGCACGGTGTTTCCAGGCATCACCGAACGCCTGGCGCGTCAACTTGCGATCCGCAAGCTGGACGTGCAGTTGGCGTATTGCCCGGAACGCATTGCCCAGGGATATGCCCTCAACGAGCTCGGGCGGCTGCCGCAAATCGTCAGCGGCAACAGCGAGGCGGCCGAGCAGCGGGCCGTCGCTTTGTTTGAGAGCTTGGGGGCCAAGACGCTGATTGTTTCGCCGACGGAGGCCGAGCTGGCGAAGCTCTTTTCCAACGCCTACCGCTACATCAACTTCGCCATCTCCAATCAGTTCTTCTTGATCGCGCAGAAGTTCGGCGCCGACTTCAATCGCATTCACGATGTGGCGACTGCCGAGTATCCGCGTCTGGCGGGCATGGCGAAGGCCGGTTTCGCGGGCGGGCCCTGTCTGTTGAAAGACACCATGCAGTTGGCGGCCTTCAATCACAACGACTTCGCCCTGGGGCAAGCCGCGATGATGGTCAACGAGGGTCTGCCCAGCGCGCTGGTCAAAGCGGTCAAGCAGCACTATCCCTTGACCGAAGCAACCGCCGGCATTTTGGGGATGGCCTTCAAGGGCAACTCCGACGATCCGCGCGATTCGCTTTCCTACAAACTCCGCAAAGTGCTCGCCCTGGAATGCCAGCAGGTGCTGTGCACCGATCCGTACATCGACGATCCGAGCTTCGTGCCGCTGGACACCTGTCTGGCCGAAGCCGACATCTTCTTCGTGGGTTGTTGCCACGACGAATATCGCCAACTCAACATCGACAAGCCCGTGATCGATGTGTTCAGTTTTCTCGGGAGACGCGCGGATGAAGGTCCTGGTGACCGGAGCAGCGGGGTTCATCGGGGGGTATCTCGTCCGGGAGCTGCTGGATCACGGGTATGAGGTCGTCGGGCTCGACAACTTTTCGAAGTACGGTCGACTCGAGCAGGACAGCACGGAACATCCGAGCTACCGCCTCGTCACTGGCGATGCCAAAGACGTCGATTTGCTGAAGGAGCTGCTGGCCGACTGCGATCACCTGGTGGCCGGCGCTGCGCGGATTGGGGGTATCTCGTACTTCCACGAGTACGCGTACGACCTGCTGGCCGAAAACGAGCGGATCACCGCAGCCACGTTCGACGCGGCGCTGTGGGCCCATCAACACGCGCGGCTGCAAAAGATCATCGTCATTTCATCGTCGATGGTCTTCGAGTGCGCCACCGAGTTTCCCACGCCCGAGGGCGCGGAGCGGCAATCGCCGCCGCCGGCATCGACGTACGGGTTCCAGAAGTTGGCCGTCGAGTACTTCGTGCAAGGCGCCGCCGAGCAATACGGGCTGCCGTACACGATTGCGCGGCCGTTTAACTGTGTGGGAATCGGCGAACGCCGCGCCGTGGGCGACCGCGAACTGCTATCCGGCAACGTTCGCCTGGCGATGAGTCACGTGGTGCCGGATATCGCACAAAAGGTGCTCAAGGGGCAGGACCCGCTGCATATTCTCGGCGACGGTTCGCAAGTCCGCTGCTACACCTACGGGGGCGATCTTGCCAGAGGGATTCGCCTTTGTATCGAGCGGCCCGAGGCGCTCAACGAGGACTTCAATCTCTCGACGCCTACGTCGACCACCGTACTCGAATTGGCCGAGACGATCTGGCGGAAGGTTCACGGCGAGGGGAAGCCGTTTCGGCATGTGTCGGATGATCCGTTTCCCTATGACGTGCCGCATCGGGTGCCCAACGTCGAGAAGGCGCGGCGGATGTTGGGCTTCGAGGCGACGACCACGCTGGAGACCGTGCTGGACGAAGTGCTGCCCTGGGTCGAAACGCAGATTCGCGAGGGGACGATTTGACGGGCGAATCTCAGGCAACCGGCGGCGCCGCCGCGCAAACCGCGCAGCGCACACTGGCCATGATCGTGCCGGTGTACAACGAGGCGGAGAACATCGAGCGGCTCATCGCCGAGATCGAAACGCACGTCCCCGAGCCCTACGTGGTCAACGTCGTCTACGATTTCGACGGCGACACGACCGTTCCCGTCGTGCGTCGGCTGGCGGCCGAGCGTCCCTGGTTACAACTCGTCAAAAACGACTTGGGCCGCGGCGTGGTGTTCGCCCTGCAGGCAGGCTTCCAGGCAGTCGAAAGCGGACCGGCACTGGTGGTGATGGCTGATCTGTCGGACGATCTCTCGATCGTGCCGGAACTCTTGCGGCTCTATGCCGAAGGCTATCGTGTCGTTTGTCCCAGCCGCTACATGCGCGGCGGCAAGCAGTACGGCGGGCCGCTTTTGAAGCGCACTTTGAGTCGGCTGGCCGGGGTCTCGCTGTACTGGGTCGCCGGCCTGCCGACGCACGATGCCACGAACAATTTCCGGCTTTACGACGCAGCGCTGGTGAACGAGATGCAGATCGAGAGCACCGGCGGCTTCGAGCTGGCCTTGGAACTGACCGCCAAAGCCTACCGCCGCGGAGAGCCCATCACCGAATTCCCCTGCACTTGGCGCGACCGCACGGCCGGCGAATCCCGCTTTCAACTACGCGCCTGGCTGCCCAAGTATCTCAAGTGGTACTTCTACGCGCTGCGTTCGCGGGAAGCGCGGCGGCAGATGACCGCGGACAGGCTCGTGCGCGACGCGTAGGTAACTGCTCTTGGGGGCAGCCAACGAGTTCGCACTGATGCAGTCAGTTGTGTGAACAAGATGTGGGAAGCGTAATCGTGGATTCCGGGAGCCCGAAAAGCTTTGGCCAGCATTTCGCCGACGTCTACGACGAATGGGTTGCTTCTCGCGTGTCCGATTCGCACACCCGGCAGTCGGTCGAGACTCTTGCCGATCTGGCAGCGGGTGGAAAGGTGCTCGAATTGGCAATTGGCACGGGGCGCGTCGCGCTACCCCTCGCCGAGCGAGGATTGTCGGTGCAGGGCATCGACGCGTCGGAGGCGATGGTCGCCAAGTTGCGCGAGAAACCCGGCGGCGATGCGATTCCAGTGACGATCGGCGACTTCGCCGACGTGGCGGTCGAGGGGCCGTTTGATCTCATCTACCTGGTCTTCAATACGCTCTTCAACCTGACGACTCAGGACGCACAGGTGCGGTGCTTCCGGAACGTTGCCCGGCGGTTGAGCAGTCGGGGTCTGTTTGTGGTGGAGGCCTTTGTCCCCGAGATCGCGGAAGAGCAATCAGTCCGCACCGAACAGATCACCGCCGACTCGGTCGTGCTCGAAGCGGCACTGCACGATCGGGTCTCGCAAACTGTGCAGTACCAATACATCGTGATCACCGACGCCGGCGTGCGGCTCTACCCGGTTCCCATGCGCTACGCCTGGCCGAGCGAGATTGACCTCATGTCGCGACTGGCGGGACTCGAACTCCGCCAACGCTGGGCCGACTGGGAGAGGTCGCCGTTCACGGCGTCGAGTACGGCGCACGTTTCGGTGTACGGAGGCAAGTGACGCCGCTGGGGAGTTCCGATCCAGCGCGCAACAGCGTTGCTAGCCGCCCTTGTTCTCTTCCAGCTCGCTCACGCGCTGTTCGAGCTCTTGGTTGGCCTTGCGGAGCTCGCCGATTTCTTTGCGGAGCGAGTCGACCGACGATGTGTCACGGAGCTTCGTCACGGCATCGTCGATGGCGCGGAGCACGCGACCGGAGGTTTCGCGGTCGCGGCGGGCCAAGAGCGCATCAATTGCCGACAGATCGCCGGTTTCGCCGAGTGCAGTGGCGGCGGCCTGGCGGAGACTGGGGCGGCGCTCGTCGAGTTCTTGGGCGAGCAGTTTGGTGATTTCTGGATCGCCCAATCCAAGTCGCGCCAATGCGCTGAAGGCCGCCGCCCGGCGCCCTGGCACATTCTCGGGCTCGATCAACCTCCGCAGGTGTTCGGCCGCCGAGGCGTCTTCGATGTCGACCAGCCCATCGCACGCCGCTTGGAGCACCACCTGGTTGTGGCTGTCGACGTCAATCGCCGCAATCAAATCATCGCGGGCATCCTCGCGCTCGAGCTCGGCGAGCGAGCGGAGCGCTTCGGCGATTGCGTAGTACGAGGGGTCGTTGGCGATCACGTGCCTCAAGCAGGCGGAGGTCGCCTTGTCCGGGAAATCCTCCAGCGCATCGATGGCCGCGCGGCGCACGTGCGAACTTGCGTCGGAGCGGGCTGCGGCGATGAGCGCCGCACGGGGAACCTCGCCACTGAACCGCGCGAGCGCCTCGACGGCCCGTTGCCGAACTCCCCGGAATTCGTCGTCTGCCGCGGAGCTCACCAGGGCATCACGGGCATCGGTGTCGGGGCGAAGTTCGCCAAGCTGTTGCGCTGCCCGGGCCCGCGCCATGACGTGGGGATCGTGGAGGAGTTGGTCGATCCACTCCTGAGTCGACTTGGTGAACTCGAGTTTCTTCAGGACCCAGTCACGCGGATCGAAGACGACGCGTCGCGGACGCTGGGGCAACTCGAAGTGAAACGTCTCTTCCGCCTCGGAAACAACAATGCGGCGTCGCTGCGTGTCGGAGTCCGTGACCAGATCGACCTCGACGGTCACGCGAAATAGCGGCGTGAGGTCCGTGACCTTTTGCGTCTGCTTGACCGTCAGATCGACGCTCGACGTGTCCGCATCCCAGGCATAGCTGACCTCGAACTCCGGGTGGCCACCGTGGTGAATCCACTGATTGAAGAACCAATTCATACTGCGGCCGGTGGCCTGTTCGATGGCCGAACGCAGGTCGGCAGTTTCCACCACGCCGTACTCGTTCCGCTGGCAGTAGAGGCGAATTGCATCCCAGAAGGCATCGTCGCCCAACTCAAAGCGGAGCATGTGTAGCACCCGGGCGCCCTTGGGATAGGAATGCCGGTCGAACATCCGCATCGGCGCGTCGTAACGATAGCTGACGATGGGGCGGCGGTAGCGATTGGCGTCCTCGTTGAAATACGACTGGGCCTCTCGCTCGCGGGTCCAGGAAGCTTCGTCCCAGCCCTCGTCATGTTCCTGCCAGAGCGTGCCGAAGTAGGTGGCGAAGCTCTCGTTGAGCCAAAGCTCGGCCCAGTCTTTGCACGTGATTAGGTCGCCGAACCACTGGTGGGCCAGCTCGTGGGCGACGAGGTTCTCGCTGGAGACATCCAGTTCGGCCCGTTCGTCGTGCAACGTCCGCAGCGTGAGCGTCGTGGCCGAGGTGTGCTCCATCCCACCGGCGATGTACTCGTCGACGCAGATTTGTGTGTACTTGGGCCAGGGATAGCGATAGCCGATGAGCCGCGCAAAGAGATCCATCATTTCCGGCGTCTGCGCGAAAGAGCGCGGCGCGTCGTCGAGCCGCCCGGTCGGGACGTAGGAGACAATCGGAATGCCCTTGAACTCTTGCTCGTAGGCTTCAAACTCTCCGGCCACGACGGAAACCAAGTACGGCACATGCGATTGTTCTTGCACCCAGTGCCAGCTCTTGCGGCCGTCATCGAGGCTGCGCGTTTCGCGGAGTACGCCGTTGGAGAGCACGAAGAAAGAGTCGGGCACGGTGACGAGGACTTCGCTGGTGAAACGTTCGTTGGGCGCATCGAGCGTCGGGAACCAATAGCGGGCATCGATGGGTTCGTTGTGCGTCCAGATCATTGGTGCCTGGTCGGGCTCGGACGTGTCGGGATTGACGAAGAACACGCCTTTCTCCGGATGATCGAGACGGTAGTCGACGGCCAGCGTCAGTTCTTCTGCGGACGTGTATTCACGGGGAAGATGCACGACCAGCGACTCGGGCAACGTTTCGTGTTCGAGCGTCTGCGCTTGGGCCGCGGTGTCGGTGCTCCCGTCGGGCAGTAGCCGGATGCCGAGGATTTGCATGTCGGCGGCGTCGAACTCGATGCGGCTCGTCTGGCCGAACGGAGTGAGTCGCGTGACGGCGCGGCCGTCGACGGTTTCTTGCGCGCAATCGAAGTCCAACTCCAGCCGCACGTGCAGGACGTCGTAATCGCGTTGGCGGACCGAGCGCGGCGACTCGGTGAAAGGGCCGAGCTTCTCCTGAGCCGACGCGGCGGTCAGACTCATCCCCAAGACAATCAACACGGCACGAGCAGCAACGTTCATCTCGCGATGGCTCCTGACTAGAAACCCGCAGTGTCCAGGATGCATAGGTGCGGACTCTATCGTCGTTGCCCGCGCTGGCGGTCTCAAGTGCCTGGCGTCGGCAGTCGATGAGCAGTTGCGGTAAGATTGGCCGCGGACGGGCGCTTCGTTTCGCGCGGAACTCCGGCGCACTACCTGCTTCGAACTCCAGCTTGAGATCGATTGTGCTTGGACCAAAGTTCGAAGAGGCCCTGAGTTATGCCGCGCGGATGCACGCCGCGCAGCGGCGCAAGTTGGGAGGTGTGCCGTACGTGGCGCACCTGTTGGCCGTTTGTAGCCTGGTCCTGGAATATGGTGGTGATGAAGAGGCGGCGGTCGCGGCGCTATTGCACGATGCCGTCGAAGATCAGGGCGGCGCCCGAACGCGGGAGGAGATTCACAACCGCTTCGGTCAGCGCGTCGCGCAGATCGTGGATCAACTGAGTGACACCGACCAGACACCCAAGCCCCCTTGGCGACCGCGCAAAGAGGCGTACCTGCGGCACCTTGCCCAAGCCGACGCGACCGCGCTGTTGATCTGCGCCGCAGACAAGCTGCACAACGTGCGCAGTCTTTTGGACGCGCTGCGGCAGAACCCTGAGCCGGTGTGGGGCAGTTTCAGCGGCGGCCGCGATGGGACGCTGTGGTTCTACGCGTCGGTGATCGAATCACTCGACGGGCGAGTGCCGGAGCCTCTGCTGGCGGAACTCAAGCGCGTCGTCGACGAACTGCACACCTTCTAGATGGTGCAGCACCGCTCCGGCCGGCGCGCAACGAGAGCGCAGCCACGGTCAGGTTCCACTGTGCAGATCGGTCGTCGTGGGGGCTACTTCTTGAGGACGACGCTCTGCAGCTTCATCACGTCGCCCATGTTGCCCTTGACCTTGAGCTTGCCGAGGGTGAAGGCGGTCATGGGATTGACCGTGCCCTCGACCAGGCCGATCCAGGTTTCGTCGGAGGTGGTGATCGTGCAGCTCGGGTTTTCGGTGGTACCCTCTTCGACTTTGACGTCACCCGACTCGACATTCACCACCCAGTCGCCGCCGCGGTCGCCGGAGATATTGAACTGAATGGTGGTCTTCCAGTCACCGGCGGCGTCTTTGTTGAACCGGCTGGGAAGTTCGTCGAAGATCTGCTTGCAATTCTCAATCGCCATTTCAGTTCACTCCCGGCGGACGTTTGGGCTCCGCGGCCACGTAGCAAAGGATATAGAACAGGCGCCGTAGTCGGTCGACGGGACCAACGTCGGACGCGGATACACGGAATAAAAGTACGACGGTGACCGTTACCCTCGGCCGGTCGACCGGCGGCAGCTAGTCGGCCAAAGACCCACCAATCTGCCAGTCGCACGGAGCCCTGTCAAACGGTCCGCAGCCCACAGGTAGGGCTGACGGCCTACAATGCGGCGGTGCCAGGCAGCGGAATCTGCCTGTGTCACGAGACGTGTCTGATTGGAGGCTCACGCACATGGTCCACCGCGGTTCGCATTGCGAAATCCCGTCGCGGCGATGTCTGCTCGATTGGCACGAATCACCGACGAACGTCGCGACGCCGCTGCTGGTGCTCGCCTTTCTCTGCGTCGCTTTGCCCCAGGTGAACCAGGCTCTGGGCGACGACCCGACGCGGCAGCTTTTGTTTCTGACGCAGGGCCCCGACGGTCACCCTCCGTCGACACACGAGTTCGACGCCGGCGTGCGGGTCATGCAGCATTGTCTCCAAGGATATGGCGGACTAGAGATGCGGCACCTCCGGCTCGATGGCGACATGGCCGAGGTCGTCGACGGTCTGGCTTGGTGCGATTCGGCCGTGCTGTTCGCCTCGCAGGGAGCGCGGTGGATGGCCGAGTATCCAGAGTTCGGGCTGGCGATGGAGCGGCTGGCGGCACAGGGAGGTGGCTTCGTCGGACTGCACTGGGCGCTGGGTTCGAAAGACGCGGCACACATCGAGCCGTTCGTGGCGCTGTTCGGCGGTTGCCACGGCGGCAGCGACCGGCGCTTTCAGAAGCTGGAAACGGATCTCGTTCCCGCCGACGGCCGTCACCAGATTCTGGAAGACCTCGAGCCGCTCCGCGTGCACGATGAGTTCTATTACCAGCTCAAGTTCGTCACCTCGCCCACGGCTGAACATCCCAACGGCCCACTTGAGTTTGCTGTGCAGCCCGGCGCTGACCCCGCCAACGCGGACATGACGCCCATCCTCCGCGCGACGATCGACGGCGAACAAGAAACCGTCGCCTGGGCCTGGCAGCGGCCCGACGGCGGGCGTTCCTTCGGCTTCACCGGCCTGCACTACCACAAGAACTGGCGCGAAGAGCCGTATCGCCGGGTCGTCACCGGCGCCATCTACTGGACGTTACGGCTGCCCTTCTCCGGTCGCGTCCTGCAGCTTGACGTGCCGGAGGGGGTGTATGAGTTGAATTGATCACCTGCAAGCGACTCACGCATATCCGTATTTCTGAAACCACGTCCACGCATCGCGGACGGTTTCTTCGACGGGTCGGGGGTGGTAGCCGAGTTCGGCTTTCGCGCGGGCGCTGGTGTAGTTGCGCGGGTAGTTGGTGATTCGCAGGGCACCGGAATTGAAGTTCGGTTCGTTGCCGGTGAGGAGCCCGACGAGATCGCCCGTCCAGCCCACGGCTTTGGTGGCGATGGGGCCGAGCCGGGCCCAGGGACGGCGACCACCGGTTACGTGCGCGAAGAGCCGCCAAGCGTCGAGATAGGACATGTTCTCTCCGGCCAGGATGTAACGTCGCCCGCATGATCCACGCTCGGCGGCCACGAGAGTGGCGGCCGCGACGTCGCGGGCATCGGCCACGCTAAACGAGCCGCGCGGCGCGAACCATCCGCGTCCTCGGGCAACTTCCAACAACATCTGCCCGGACGACGGCTTCCAGTCCCACGGTCCAAGCATGAAGCTCGGGTTGACGATCACGGCGTCGAGCCCGCGTTGGGTCTGGGCCAACACGACTTGCTCGGCCTCGTGCTTAGTCACGATGTAGGGTGCGTTGATGGACGCATCGAACGGCGTGTCTTCATCGGCCGGCTGTTCGGGCGATCCCACGCCGAGTGCATCGGTGCTCGAAACGTGGACCATCCGGGCGCCCGACTCGCGCGCCGCCTGTGCCACGTGGCGGGTACCCTCGACGTTGATTGCCCGAAAGCGTTCCCAGTTGGTGCGGCCTACCTGGACGATGGCCGCCGAGTGGATAATCAGTCGGATACCCGATGCGGCCGCACCGAGGGCTTTCTCGTCGCGCACGTCGCCCTGGCAAACCTCGACGTCGAGACCCGAAAACGGTTCCATCGTCGACTCGCGGCGCACGAGCACGCGGACCGACTTGCCGCGATCGAGCAGCAGGCGGACGACGTTGTTGCCGACCAGTCCGGTCGCGCCGGTCACCAAGATTGGTCTGCTGCCGGGTTCCATACGCGGCTGCTCGTCGATGGCCACTCGCTCTGCGGTGGCATTCGAGTGAAACGAACGTAGATGATCAGATAGACGTAGGCCCCTAACGTCAGGTCGAGGCCGTTTCCGCCGTACCGGGCTTCCTAGAGGATAACGTCGGTAGCAGGACAGGCGGACGATTATGACGATTGGCGAGCGGCGCGTGAAAAGTGGGCGAACGGCCAATCTCGGTCCCTGTGCGTGGTGCGTCGCGTGATGTACGAACCGAGGGCGAACGGAGACAACCGGCCGCTCGTTCATCATCGCATCACATCCGCCCGCACTGGCGATTCGGAGATGGCCGGTGCCGGCCCTGACGCGACTGCGCTGGCGTCGCTCGCGAACCGCTATAATGCGACGCTGCTGCACCGACCGTCCTCCTCGCCGGCCGCGCGAGCGTGCTGCCAACCGTTACGGAGAATGCCATGAAAAAGATCATCCGCGGAGTTCACAGCTTTCAGCGCGACGTCTTCAGTTCGCAGCAAGAGCTGTTCCAACGACTGGCCGGCGGACAATCGCCCGAGGCCCTGTTCATCACGTGCAGCGATTCGCGCATCGATCCCGCGCTCGTCACGCAGACCGAGCCGGGCGAGTTGTTCATCCTCCGCAACGCGGGCAACATCATCCCGCCCTTTGGTGCATCGACGGGTGGCGAGGCAGCCGCCGTCGAGTTCGCCGTGGCCGGACTTGGTGTGCAGGACATCATTGTCTGCGGGCATTCGCACTGCGGCGCGATTCAGGGTCTGCTCAATCCCGACAAGCTGTCGAGCTTGCCCGTCGTGGCCGAGTGGCTGCGGCACGCATCGGCCACCAAGCGCATTCTGGAAGAGAACTACCAGGACGAAACCGGCGAACAACTACTGGCCAACGCCATCAAAGAGAACGTGCTGGTTCAACTGGAGAACCTGCGTACGCATCCGGCAGTCGCGGCCCGGCTGGCCAAAGAACAACTCACGCTGCACGCCTGGGTGTACGAGTTCGAGAACGGCCAGATCTCCGCATACGATCGCGAGAAGCGACGCTTCGCACCCCTAGCGGCGGCGGAAGCTTAGTCGGCCTAGCGGCTAGTCGATCCAGATCATCAGTCCGTCAGTGGCTCCGCCGGGAAAATTAGAGCTGCCCAGGGACTGGGACCCACTGACATCTACGGTCGCGTTGGGCAAGGCGCGTAAGTGCAGGAGCACGAGCGGTTCTTCATTCCGCTTGAGCTTCACTCCATCTTGAACTCCTGTTGCTTGCGATGTGTGCCCCGGCGACTGCAACCAGCCGAGGTACTCATCGTCGATGCCGCTCGCGTCGCGACCACTCGGTGTGTGGAAAACGAGTTGCCAGGTGCCACGCGCGCTCTTGCGTATTGCGCAGGTGACAACGTACTCTCCGCTTTCCAGTACCTCCCAACCGTGGCCGGTCGTGCTTCCCCCGGTTTCGCGAGGAATTTCACCCTGCATATGGTGCAGCTTGTACTGTTTGCCCGCCGGCACATAGAGGCGCCACCGCCACGTCAAGTCTTCGATGGAAGGAAGCCGGACGGCGTGCACGCGCTGAGTGTCTTGGATTTCAAAGTAGCCGGCTTCCTTCCGCCACTTCTGCACCTCGTCCCACAGCTTCGCGCGCTCGCGCGATTGCGACCAGAGACCGACTCCCAAGCAAATGATGGTGACAAGCAACATGAAGTTCAACAGCGAAAAACGCAGGCGCAGTCGTCTGCCCGGAGGTGTGGCGGGGGGCGTCTGGTGCCGCGCTTCATCAACGATTTGCGCCATCTGCATCGCGTCCTCTATTGCGCGTCGATCAAATCGCATGCTACGTGAAAGTTGCTGACTGCGCTCGCAGATCGAGAAAAACGGCACCCTTAGTTCGACTTCTGATCGATGCCGCGGTAAATGGCCACCAGAATCGCGATGAACGCGGCGACCGTCAGCGTGCCCGCCACCGCCAGACTCGTGGTGGCATAGCCTCGCGCGACGTTTTGCAGATGCGCGGCGAGATTCACGACATTGCCGACGATGCAGCAGACGATCGCGATCTTTTGACTCGCAGGCTGCGTGACGCCCGCTGCCGCTACAAAACCGAGTCCCGAGAGAATGCTCAAAAAGCCCAATAGCGGTGGCATCGATGGTGGCAACGGTTCGAGCAAGAACGCACCGGTCGCCGCCGGATAGCCCCACAGCACCACGCCGCCAATAATGTGCACGATGCCGTAGTACAGCAGGAAGGGGGCGTAGAATTTAGCCATCGTGGGGACTCGCAGTAAGGCGTGCGCCTCGTTCGTTCAAGCGGCTGTTGGCGGCGGCTCGGATGATTCACTCACCAGCGGCACGAACGCGCAGTCGCAAAGTTTGCGGGGCTTCAAGTGATTGCCTTCGCGTCGGAACTGATAAAGCTGTTGGCCGGCGCCGTCTTCGATGGGCATCACGAGCAGCCCGCCATCGACCAGTTGATCGACCAGCGGGCGGGGAATGCTCCTGGCCGCGGCCGTGACGATGATGCGGTCGTAGGGAGCCTCTTCGGGCCAGCCCAGCGTGCCATCGCCGACGACCACGTTGACGTTCTGGCACCCCAGCGACGCCAGACGCCGCGCAGCCTGTACCGACAATTCCGGGTGACGTTCGATCGTGATCACCGACTTGGCCAGCTCGGAGAGAATGGCCGCCTGGTAGCCGCTGCCGGTGCCCACTTCCAATACCGTCTCCGCGCCCGTTAGTTCCAGGGCCTCGGTCATCAACGCCACGATGTACGGCTGGCTGACAGTCTGCCCGCAGGCATTCGGCAGGGCGCGGTCTTCGTAGGCCTGCTCGACCAGCGCCACGGCGACGAACTTCTCGCGGGGTACCCGGCGCAGCGCATCGAGCACCGCCCGATCGCCAATGCCCCGCGCGGCAAGTTGTTCCTGCACCATCCGCGCGCGGGGCGCGGCGAACGGATCGACGTAGCTCGGATCATCGGAGCTCGATGGGATCATCGACGATATGTTTCGCGTTTGGCCGCGGCACACTCAATGATCCAACGTAGCACCCCGCCGCGCCCGGCTACAAGTTGGCGCGATCGCGGGATCAGCCAGTGGGCAACCGCGGACCGTGCGACGTGGTGTCTCCGCCGCGGCGGGGCGGCTACAATAATTCGGTTCGCAGCGATGGGCGGTTGCGGTGGCGTGCTTTGCGAAAGTGGTGGTCCGGTGCAGCGCAGTCTCTTCGAGTCCGAACATCAACTCTTCCGGCAGTCGTTTCGTACATTCGTCGAACGCGAAGTCGTGCCCCATCACGGGCAATGGGAGATCGACGGCAAAGTATCGCGCGACGTGTGGGCCAAGGCCGGCGCCGCAGGGTTTCTCTGTGTCGATACACCCGAGGAGTACGGTGGACCGGGTCTACACGACTTCCGCTTCAATGCGATCGTGATTGAGGAACTGGTGCGGGTCGGCGCGTCGGGCGTAGGCTTCAGCCTGCAGAACGACGTCGTGCAGCCGTACATGTTGAACCTGGCGAGCGAAGAGCAAAAAAAACGCTGGCTGCCGAAGATGGTCACCGGTGAGATCATCACCGCCATCGCCATGACCGAGCCGGGCACCGGCAGCGATCTGCAAGGTGTGCGAACCACCGCGATTCGCGACGGCGACGACTACATCGTCAACGGACAAAAAACGTTCATCACGAACGGACTGTTGAACGACATCGTGATCGTGGTCGCCAAGACCAATCCCGATGCCGGTCACGAGGGGGTGAGCCTGATTGTCGTCGAACGGGGCATGGAAGGTTACGAGCCGGGACGCAAGCTCGAAAAGATCGGCATGCATGCCCAGGACACCGCCGAACTCTTCTTCAACAACGTCCGCGTGCCCAAAGAAAACCTGCTTGGCGAAGAGGGGCAGGGCTTCTACTACTTGATGCAGCAACTGCCGCAAGAGCGGCTTTCGATTGCCGTGGCCGCCGTCGCCGCGTGTGAATGGGCACTCGAAGAAACCGTGGCCTACTGCAAAGAGCGCCAGGCCTTCGGCCGGCCCATCGGCACCTTTCAGAACTCGCGGTTCAAGCTGGCCGAGATGAAAACCGAGACGCACATCGCCCGGGTGTTTCTCGACCAGTGCATCGAAAAACACAACGCCGAAGGGCTCTCGGTGGAAGAGGCCGCTATGGCCAAGTGGTGGACCACCGAACTGCAGAAGCGGCTCGTCGATCAGTGCCTGCAATTCTTCGGCGGGTACGGCTACATGCTCGAGTATCCCATTGCCAGGGCCTATCTCGATTCGCGGGTGCAGACCATCTACGCCGGCACCACCGAGATCATGAAAGAGATCATCGGCCGCTCGATGGGCTTCTGAGCTGTGTGGTCCGCGGCCATCTCCAACTTTGACACATTTCGAGAACAGGAATCACGATGAGCGACAAACTGAAGGACAAGGTGGCCATCGTCACCGGAGGCGGCCGCGGCATCGGCCGCGCGATCACCCAGGCACTCGCGACCGAAGGCGCCAACGTGGTGATCGCCAGCCGCAAGATGGAAGTCCTGGAAGCCGCCGCCGCCGAAATGGCCGATCTGCCGGGGCGGATCGTGCCGGTGCCTTGTCACGTTGGCAAGGCCGATCAGATCCAGGCGTGTGTCGAAAAGACCGTCTCGGAACTGGGCGGCGTCGACATCATGGTGAACAACAGCGCGACCAACGTGGCGCAAGGCCCGACGTTGGAGGTGACCGACGAGGCGTTTGACAAGATGGTGGAAGTCAACGCCAAGGCGCCGCTGCGCTTCATGCGGCTGGTGGTTCCGCAAATGGCACAGCGCGGCGGCGGATCGATCATCAACATCTCGTCGGTCGCGGGCATCAATCCGCAGCCGTACGGGATGGCATATAGCTTCACCAAGGCCGGCCTGAACATGATGACGCGGAGCTGGGCCCGCGAGTTCGGGGCCTTGGGCGTGCGGGTGAACACGATCGCGCCGGGTTTGATTCAGACCGACTTCAGCGAATACTTCTGGAAGGACGATGCCCTCCGCGAACAGGTCGTGGGTGGGCAGCCGCTGGCCCGCTTGGGGCAGCCCGAGGACATTGGCGCCACGGCCCTCTATCTGGCCTCGTCCGATTCGTCGTTTGTCACCGGGCAGTTGTTTGTCGTCGACGGCGGTGCAACCGCCTAGAGCTTCGTCGGGTATTGCTTAACCGGCCGTCTGAGACCGGCCGTAGCCATTCATGGGGAGGTAGACGATGCGTACGCGTGCAAACGATAAACTGTGGATCGTCGCCGCTTTGATGGCAGGCAACTTGTTCGCAGTTGGCACTCTCATGGCACAGGACACTCCCGACGCACCCGCCCAACGCACGCTGGGCATTGTGTTGTACGAGGGCTTCGAGCTGTTGGACGTTTACGGTCCGGCCGAGATGTTCGGCAACCTGGGCGAGCGGATGAAGGTCGTGATGCTGGCGCCGGAAGCCGGTGAAGTGACCTCCGCGCAGGGTCCCAAGACGGTGGCCGAATACGGCTTCGACGATTGCCCGCCCTTGGACATCGTGATGGTGCCCGGCGGATTCGGCACGCTGCAACAGATGAACAACCCGACGATGCTCGAGTGGCTCCGCGAGCGGGCCGAAGAAGCGGAGATCGTCTGCTCGGTGTGCAGCGGTTCGGCCATTCTGGCCAAAGCCGGTTTGCTCGACGGCCGCCGCGCCACCTCGAACAAACAGTACTTCAGCTTCGCCGTCGCTCAGGGACCGGACGTCGAGTGGGTCAAAGAAGCCCGCTGGGTCGACGACGGCGACCGCGTCACCTCCTCCGGCGTCTCAGCCGGCATCGACATGTCGCTGGCCATCATCGCCCGCCTCTACGGCACCGAAGTCGCCGAGAACCTCGCCAACCTCACCGAATACACCTGGCACCGCGACGCCGACGTCGATCCCTT
>CALKYM010000014.1 GCA_938003525.1 uncultured Planctomycetales bacterium
ATCCAGCTTTCGTTCAAGCGGATTTCGGTGCGCTGGTTCGTGGTGCTGTAAAAGCCCTCGGGAAAGGCACCGTCGATATCGGCCGCCACCAGGCGACAGTCCTGATTGGCGATGGGCACGGCCCCGTGATCGGCGATCTGGGCGAGAATGCCGGAGAGTTCTTCGGTGTCGCTGCCGCGGACTTCGATCAGGGCGTGGCTGCGATCGGTGCGATCGGCGCCGACGGAGATCTCTTTGATCCGAAACGAGCCGCCCATCCCGATGATCGTGTCCAGGACCTTGGGCAGCAGCAGGCTATCGATGATGTGGCCCGAAAGTTCGACGTCTTCGCAGGCTGTCAGGGCTTCGTGGCTGGTGTCGGTCTGGCTCATCCGTTACGTCTCCTCCATGCAGTGATTCGCCGGTCGGCAGATGTCCCGATGCGTCTGTCAGCCGATCAGGCGGCCCACCGGGCACAGGGAATTGTACGTGACGAACCGTCTGCGGCTGGCCGGGCGGACGGTTTTTCGGCACCGTGGAGAATGTCGTAAACTCAATCCCCGTCACCACTTCACAGTTCTCGGGCAGTTCCCTATACTGACGGTTTGCAACCGTATTCCACGTCCCGCGACGGCCACGAGTCGCGCGGGCCAAGCCACCTAAAGGCCTCGATCGAATCGATGAGTGAGAGCGAAAAACCGAGCCATTGGAAGCAGTTGGCCGATCAGTTGGGGGCCGCAACGGGCGAAGGCGAAAACCGTCCGAAGAGCGATGCTTCGCGTTCGGCATCCCGATTCGCCCCGCCTCCGCGACGACGCCCCACCGGCACGTCGTCGTCCCCTCCGCCCCCGCGCTCTGCGGATTGGTCGCGCGTGGCGAGCGATTTGGGAGTGAGTCCGCCGCCAGCTTCCGAAGAAACTCCAGGTGAGCCGGAAGCGGAACCGCGCCGCGCGCGCCCAGAGAAGGGCGGGCGCGGAGAAGCCACCGCGCCAGAGGCAGCGGCGACCGCTGAGATTGAAGCGACGCCGGCGGACGATGTTGCCGCACCGGATGACGTGGCAGTCCAAGAACCTGATGCGGACACCCCGGACGATGACGAGCGTCCCCGTCGCCGACCGCGCCGCCGGCGAGGTCGTGGCCGCGGTGGCCGGCGCGCATCGACTGAAACCGTCGATCGCGAGGAAGCGCCAGAGGACGACGATTCGCTGGCAGATGCGGAAGTGAGCGACGTCTCGGAGGCAGAGGCCGAAGACGACCAGCGTAGTGACAGCGATGAAGAGCGTCCCCGTCGCCGCCGTCGTCGCCGTCGCCGTCGTAGTGAGCCGCGCCGCAAGGTCGAGGCCGAGGATGACGAAGACGCGGAAGCTGAAGAGCAGGCAGACATTGGAGACGAAGAATCATCTGCCGAAGGTGACGACGAGACCCGACGTCCGCCGACGAAGCGGGTGCGGCGCAAACCGCGGCCAGAGTCTGAAGGCGAAGCTGGCGACGACGAGCCCGTGCCCGGACGGCCCAAGCATCGCAACATCCCGACGTGGCGGGAGGCGATGGATTCGATCGTTACGGCGAACCTTCAGGCCCGCGAGAAAGATCCGAGTCCCAGCAACGGCCGCGGCCGCGGTGGCCGCCGCCGCTCGAAACGCGGCGGCCGCAGTAGTGAGCGCAGTTGACGCTGTGTGGGTCAGCGCCGCTGAGCGTGGACGAACTGATCGACGGCTACGGCGCCGACGATGATTAGGCCGACGATGACGCGCTGTATCGCGGTGCTCACGCCAGCGTAGCCACAGCCGCTTTCCAGCGTTGTCATCATCAGCGCGCCGAGCAGCGAGCCGAGCACACTGCCGCGACCGCCGCTCAGGCTGCCGCCGCCAATCACTACCGCCGCGATGATTGAGAGCTCCAGGCCGACTCCTTCCGTCGGACTTCCCTGACTTCCCAGGTTGGCGAATGCGAAGATGCCGGCGACGGCCATGAATAGTCCGCCCAGCGTATACACCGTGAGCTTCATCCCAGGGACGTTCACGCCACAGAGTCGCGCCGTCGCCTCGCTCGACCCAATCGCAAAAACGTATCGGCCGAACACGGTATAGCGCAACATGATGGCCAACAGGAGGGCCAAGGCCAGTACGATCCAAACGCCGGTCGCCACGCCCTGGTAACTGCCTTCGGGCGGCGCATTGAGGAGCGTCGAAAGCCAGTTCGGGGCATCCTGGTAGCTGACCTTCTTGTTGTCGGAGACGATCTCTGCCACGCCGCGAAAGGCCATCATCGTGCCCAACGTCACGATGAACGGTACGAGCCGCAGGCCGGTGATGAGGAGCCCGTTGATGAGGCCACTGGCCATGCCGACGGCCAGCACCAGGAGGACGCACACGACGGGATCGATGCCCGCCCTGAGTGACACGGCCAACACCACCGAGGTTACCGCCAAGAGTGACCCGGCTGATAAATCGATGCCGCCGCTGATGATGATCACCGTCATCCCTAACGCTCCCATGCCGACAATCGCGGTCTGCTTGGCGATGAGCGTCATGCGGTATTGCGAAAGAAAGGGCCTCTCAGGCGTCACGAGCCACTGGTAGACCACGAAGATCAGGACCACCAGCGCCAGCCCGATGAACGGCGCCAGGCTGGACCAGACTACCTCGAACGTCGGCCGTCCGGCGGCTTGCGTTGCGGCTTGGGCGGACGAGGTGTTGGTTCCCTCGCTCATGCTGCCACCTCGCGCCCTGTGGCGACATGCATGATGTCTTCGGGCGTCCAGGCTTTCGCCGCTCTCACTTCTCGCAAGCGGCCGCGGCACATCACACCAATTCGGTCACAGACATTGAGCAGCTCAGGGAGATAGGAACTGACCATCACGATCGCCCGGCCATCGGCTGCGAGCTGCCCGATGAGACGATAGATTTCGGCCTTGGTGCCGATATCGATGCCGCGAGTCGGCTCATCGAACAGCAGGATATCTGCCTGCTGATGCAAAAGCCGCGCGATGGCGACCTTCTGTTGATTGCCACCGGAGAGTTCGCCGATAGCTTGGGCAGGCCGCTGCGCCTTGATGTTGATGCGGTCGAGCCACTGGCGCACGGACTGATCGCGTGCGGAGAGCGAGAGTAGACCACCTCGCGTATAGCTGCCCAGTGCAGAGAGCGTAAGGTTGTCGGCAATCGAAAGCTCTACCGCCAAGCCCTCGCTCTTGCGGTCCTCACTGACCAAGCCGAGTCCGCGCGCGATACTCGACCGCGCGCCACCCGCCACCCGCCCGCGCCCAGAGACATGCGCAGTACCGCTTGGCGTTCGATCGAGCCCGAAGATGCATCGCAGTAGCTCGCTGCGGCCTGCGCCGACAAGTCCTGCCAGCCCGAAGATTTCTCCACGGTGCACGGTGAGGTTCACGTCCTCCGGCATCGGATCGCCGCAGAGCGCGTCGAGCTCCAACAGCGGCTCGCCGGCCTCGTGAGGCACCTTGGGAAACAGCTCATCGAGCTCGCGGCCAACCATCTGCCGCACAATGTGGTCGAGGTCAGTGTCGGGCAGGCGACCATGGTCGACCACGCAGCCGTCGCGTAGCACCGTGTACGTGTCGGCTACTTGTGCGACCTCTTCCAGAAAGTGGCTGATGTAAACGATGCTTAGCCCACGATCGCGAAGTTGATCAATCACCTGAAACAAATGGGCCGTGTCCTCTTCGGTAAGCGAGCTGGTGGGTTCGTCGAATACGATGACGCGGGCCTCGGACGCCAAGGCGCGGGCGATCTCAACGACCTGTTGCCGCGCGATGGAAAGCTGGGCGACCGGGACGTCGAGCGGGATTTCGCCGCCGCCGAGTGGAGCAAGCGCGTTGCTGGCGATGTCTCGATGCGCGCGGCGCTGCAGGAAGCCGCCCAGCGCGATGCGTTCCTGGCCCAGCAGCACGTTGGCTTCGACGGTCAAGTCGGGCGCCAGATTCAGTTCCTGGTGAATCATGGCCACCCCGGCCCGTAGGGCAGCAACCGGTCGGTCGGGCGCGAATTTGCGTCCCGCCACGCTCATCGCGCCGCGATCCGCGCGATGGACTCCAGCCAAGATTTTCATCAAGGTCGACTTGCCGGCGCCGTTCTCACCGATCAGAGCATGCACTTCCCCGGCTCGCAGTTCGAGATCGACGTTGCTCAGCGCTTGCGTCGCCCCGAAGCTCTTGCTGATGCCTGACATGACCAGCAGAGGGGAGTCGTTCGTGTGAGCCATGAAGCTGCGATCACAACGCGCGAAACTGAAGCCAGCAACCGTCGGGCGAGGCGGCGATGCACCTGCAAATCCCGGGCAGCCGGGCTACTCGATCCGCACCGGGTCGATGACCTCGCGGATCCGCTCTTCGTCGAGGTTGTCGGTGGTGGCCAATTCTTCAGGGATGGGAAGTTCGCTCGGTACGTCCTCGCCCCGCAAATGGTCGTACATCACCCGCACGGCTTCGTAACCCATCGTCACCGGATCTTGCAAGATGGTGGCATGCAGGTCTCCACTGCGCAAGCCCGCGACGATGTTATCTCCAGAGTCGAAGCCGACGAACTTTATTTTGCCGGCCAGGCCGCGCGAATCGCGCTGGAGCACGGTGAGCATGCCAGAGGCGGTTGACTGGTTGGGGCAAAAGATGCCGTCGACGTCGTCACCGTGGTTGCTGAGCAGGTTTTCGGCTTCGCGAATGGCGGCTAGCTCGTCGGCGCCCGCATAGCGATCTTTTGAGATGAATTCGATACCGTCGTACTCGGCCATGGCTTCGAGGAATCCGGCCTCGCGCTGTTCGGTGCTGAGCGAGTTGATCATATAGCGCATCAAAATGACGCGGCCTTGGCCACCAAGCAGCTCGGCAAGATACTCGCCGGCACGATGTCCGCCGCGATGGTTGTCGGTGGCGACATATGAGACCACGTCGCTCATGTCTTGCAAACCCGAATCGAAAATGACGACGGGAATGCCGGCAGCGATAGCCTCATTGACCTTTGCTCGCAGGGCCACGGCATCCAGCGGGGCAAGGCAGATGCCGTCGTATCCGTCTGCGATGAAATTCTCAAAGATCGCGATCTGTTGTGCCGTGTCCCCTTCACCCTGCGGACCGCGCCAGGTGATTTCGACTTCCTCAAATTCGTCGTCCGCGCGCTGCGCTCCGGCATGGACGGAGTACCAGAATTCGTGGCTCGTGCCTTTGGGGATCACCGCGATGCGGTAGGTGCGTTTTCCGTCGCCGCCGGCAGCTCCAGTCGACGACGATCCGTTGCAACCCGCGAAGATGGCGGCGAGCGCAAGCGCGAGGAGAATGGGTGCCCGGAACCATCTAAGTGTGCGGGCCCCGAAGAGAGGTTGTTCAAGCGATATCGGTGCATGCCGCACTGTGCCGCTCCCCCATGGCGAATGAATCGTGATTCGCAAGCGAACGCTTGCCGAGAGGGTGGCCGCGTCTTGCGATCTTGTTAGTGGCCGAAGATACTCAAGTCGCGCGGAGCGGACAACTGTTGCTGACCGCTCCGCATGGCTCACGAGTTGGTATCGCTGAGTGAAACCCACGGTCTACGAGGTGCGAGCATGTCCAGCCACACTGACGATGGCGCCGCCGAGCCGATCATCGATGCCTGGGCACAGCCCGTTTTGTCGGGCGGAAACGCCATGCTGCCCGAAATCAAGCGGCTGTTTGCCCAATCGGGCACCAGCGAGTTGCTCGAGCGCGATCTCGATCCGAGCGAGATGGTCGGGTTGATGGATGCCGCTGGCGTGGAGCGCGTGTTGCTCAGCGCTTGGTGCCGGCCCGAGGGATGGGTGTTCAGCAATGATGACGTGGCGCGCTTCGTGCGGGAGTATCCCGATCGTTTCGCTGGCGTGGCGACGGTCGATCTAGCAAGGCCCGTGGCTGCAGTCGCGGAGCTCGATCGAGCGGTCAACGAGTTGGGATTCATGGCGCTACGCGTCTTGCCTTGGTTGTGGAATCGCCCTCCCAACGACAAGCTTTACTACCCACTGTTCGTGAAGTGCATCGAGCTCGACATCCCCTTCTGCACGCAGGTGGGACACACGGGGCCGTTGATGCCCTCGGAGCCTGGTCGGCCGATTCCGTACATCGACGAGATCGCGCTGACGTTTCCGGAGCTGCGAATCGTCGGCGGGCACATCGGCTATCCGTGGACCGATGAGATGATCGGGTTGGCGTGGAAGCACGAGCATGTTTACATCGACACCTCCGCCTACCTGCCGCGCTACTACCCGCCGCAACTGGTGCACTTCGCCTCGACGTACGGTCGCGAAAAAGTGCTGTTCGGCACGAACTTCCCTATGCTGCGACTGGACAAGTGTGCCGAACAGGCACGGCGACTGCCGTTGGAACCAGAGCGGCTGGCGGCCTTCCTGCATGGCAATGCCCGGCGGGTGTTCAAGCTGCCGCCGTCCAATGCTGCATAGCCTGAACTTGCAGTCGCGATCGCGTCGCATCGGTTTTCCTCTTTGGCAGGCCCGGTTACGATGACGTGCGGAGGTGCGCCTGGTGCACACCTTCTCTACAAGGGTGTGCGTGGCAACGTGCTGAAGTTGGAACTGGGGACAACGGTCATGTCCGATGCACGGCGGAGCGACGAGGCCAATCGCCAGGGGCCGTTGGGCGACTTGGACGAGTGGGACGAAGACGTGCGGCGGCGCTACCCGGAGCCGGCGGCCAGCAGTGCGTCTTCTGAAACGCAAAGCGAGTTTCGCGCCACCGATCCGACGAAGACCAAGGAGCAGTTTCGCGACTACCGGGCCGAAGCCCGACCGAGCGTCAAGGAATTTTATCGGCTGAATCATCGCTATCAGACCGTCGACTTCGTGCGGGGCAAACGCGAAGCGTTTCTTCCGCTGGGTCGCCAGAAGATGAACGTCTGGGAGGCGATTGAGCTATTGGACACGCTGGTCGACGATAGCGACCCCGATACGGATGTCCCGCAGATCGAGCACTTGTTGCAGACGGCTGAGGGAATTCGTGCCGATGGTCATCCGCGCTGGTTCATCCTCGCAGGACTGATTCACGATCTCGGCAAGCTGCTGGCGCTGTGGGGCGAGCCGCAGTGGTGCGTCGTCGGCGATACGTTTCCGGTCGGGTGTCGCTTCTCCGAGACGATCGTCTTTCCGGAGTTCTTCGCCGACAATCCAGATGCGGCGGTCGCAGAGTATCAGACCGAGTGCGGCATGTACGAACCGCATTGTGGCCTGGACAATGTGCTCATGTCCTGGGGCCACGACGAGTATCTGTACCACGTGGTGAAGGACTATCTTCCTGAGCCGGCGCTGTACATGATTCGCTATCATTCGTTTTATGCAGCACACCGCGAGCGGGCGTATGACCACTTGATGAACGAGCACGACCAGAAGTTGTTCGCCGCCGTGCGGGCCTTCAATCCGTACGATCTGTACACCAAAAGCCACACCCGTCCCGACGTGGACGCCTTGCGCCCCTTCTACGAAGAGCTGGTGAACGAATACCTGCCCGGCGAGTTGGCTTGGTGATGTTTGGGGCGCGGAGCAACAGTCCGCAATGGCGAAGTACCAGGAGCTGTTAGCCTCGCTGCGCAACGCGTTCCCGCAGCCCGTCTCGGATCCGGTTCACGACGCGTACTTCGTCTTCTCGATCTCCCGCGCACTCGATCAGGTCGACGCGCTCAAGTCGCAGGCGCCGATTGTCGGCGCACCGTCGCAACCGGATTGGCAAGGGGCTAAGGCAGCGCGCATCGCGGCCGATGGCATCTCGCAGGAAGAGGTCATCCGCGAGTTGGTCTCATACCTCGAAGGCATGTTCATCTGGGGGCATCCGCGCAGTCAGGTGAACGTCGTTCCACCCCCTTCCATCGCCAGCATCATCGGCGTGCTACTGCCGACCACCTACAACCCGAACCTGGTGAGCGAAGAAGGCGGTCACCGTATCTCAGAGGCCGAAGTTCGAGTGGTGAGTATGGCCGCTGATCTTGTGGGATACAACGCGGCACAGGCCTCCGGATTGTTCACGTTCGGCGGAACCGGCGCGATGCTCTACGCCGCGCGAATCGGTTTGGAGAAGGCCCTGCCCGGCTGTCATCAGCACGGTCTGCATGATCGCGCGGTTATCCTTGCCTCCGATGGCGCGCACTACAGCGTACTGAACGTGGCCGGCTGGCTGGGGCTGGGCATTGACAATGTCATCTTGGTGCCGACACACAGCGACAACGCGATCAATGTCGAGGCTCTCGAGCAGGCCGCTCGTCAACAGGTTGAATCGGGTGCGCGGATCGCTGCGATTGTTGCCACGATGGGCACGACGGATGCGTTTGGCATTGATGATTTGCAGGCCATCGTCGCCATGCGCGATCGGCTGGTCGACGAGTTGCAACTGGACTATCGTCCGCACGTGCACGCGGATGCCGTGATTGGCTGGGCCTGGTCCGTATTCAACGACTACGACTTCAAGGCGAATGAACTTGGCTTTCGCGCGCGAACGCTGCGGGCATTGGCTGCGGCTCATCACGAGTTGCAGCACTTGCCGCTGGCGGATTCAATTGGAATCGACTTTCACAAGACCGGCTATACGCCCTATGTGTCGTCGCTCGTGCTCTTTCGAGATGTGGACGATTTGCAGCTCGTCGCACGTCCACGGAGCGCGATGCCGTACCTCTTTCAATCGGGCGAGCTCCACCCCGGAATGTACACGCTGGAGACTACCCGGAGCGGTACGGGCGTGATGGCGGCGCTGGCCAATCTGCTGCTGCTGGGGCGATCAGGGCTGCGCGTTTTGTTGGGCAATGCGGTCGAGATGGCGGAGGTCCTGCGCGAGCAAATCGAAGGTCGTCCCGAATTGACTGTGCTCAATCGCGAGAACGTGGGGCCCGTCACTTTGTTTCGCGCCTATCCGCCAGGGACGGACACGTTCACCGTCAAAGAACGTGAGATGAACGACCCACAATACGCCGACCAGCTCCACGCGGGCAACGAGTACAATCGCCGCATCTTCAATCGCACGCACGCAGAGGCACTCGCCGGCCGCGGCGTGGCGCTGTCGCTCACCGATTGCTATCGCAAGACCGATTACGGTCAGCCAATGGCCGCCATCAAGTCGTACGTGCTGTCACCGTTTTGCGATGCCGAGCAGATGCAGGAAGTCGTCGAGCGTGTGCTGGCAGCGCGGGATGCGATTGAGGCGGCGGGGTAGTAGGAACATGCCGAGCTTGTTGATGTAGCTGGATACCTGGGTATCTCTATTCTGGTGAGATCGGCGCTTGGTGAACGCTGCGAACGCGCAACACGATCACTGTTCGATCGTGGATGGCAAATATCGCCCTAT
>CALKYM010000015.1 GCA_938003525.1 uncultured Planctomycetales bacterium
AGGAGATCATCAGGGACGTCAAGTTCCCGGACTATCCCTACGGCGTACCTCAGGTCGACGATCAAACAGCCAAGGAGTTCAGCGAACTACTCAAGCACGACCCCTGGCTGGCTCAAACGCCCGGCGCAACCATCTGGGCAGCAGCGTCAGGGTACAGGAACCTCGTCGAACTAACGTTGGACCGCGGCGGTGCGATTGATGAGCAACTCGATCAGACCGGTGGTACGCCACTCGCTTATGCCGTGGGTTACGGGCATGTGGATGTGGTGCAAGTGCTGCTCGAGCGCGAAGCGGATCTGGCGACCTTGGTCCGGCCGCAAGAACTGCCGCGCGCCATGACGGTGATGCACCTGGCCGTCGAGCACGACGTGCCCGAGGTCCTGGAACTGCTTTTGCGAACAAGCGCTGCCGCCGACTTGCGATGCGATCGAGGCTGGACCGCATTGCACGACGCCGCGTGGTGGGGGAGCGTGGCGATGGCGCGCCTACTTCTCGATCACGGCGCCGATTCCGAGGCTTTGACAGACGATGGAAGAACGCCGTGTGAACTCGCGACGGAGCGGATGGGAACGATCGTCTGTTGGAGGCTTGAGGCAATCTTGTTCAAACCAGTGGTAGTTGTCGTACATGGCAACGCCGGACCGCCGATGCTCGACTATCGCCAAGTCGTTGAAATCCTAGCGGCAGCCGGCGCGACTCGCGGAGTGGAGTACGAACTGATCCTGGGTAACTTAGGACGCGTTGCAAAGCATATCGACGCACATCCGGACTTCGTGCATAGTCACATTCCAAAGGCATCAGTTGCTTCCAGCACGGATGAACCATCGATGACCAAGCCGGTCATTCACGTGGCTACCGAGCTTGGCCATCGCGAAATCGTCGAACTGTTTCTGAGTGCCGGAGTCGACGTGAATCTTCGCCGTGGCTGGGGAGGCCACGGTGGCGATGGCCCGACCTTGCTGTATGTCGCGGTGGCCACTGAGCAGGAAGAGATTGTTCAACTGCTCATCGAGCGCGGCGCGGATGTAAATGCACACTACAATTGGATGACCCCGTTAGAGGCTGCTTCCCTGCTAGAAAACGACCGCATCCGCGAGCAACTGGAAGATGCAGGGGCCAAGTACTATCCGCCAGAATTGACCATCCCGGAATGACGACCGTCTGGCGGCGTCAGCCTGCGCGATTCGGTGACCTCGTGCGACTTTGGACAGGCTCGCCTCACATGAGCCGTCGTTGGTGGTGTGCTGACTGTCGGCGCCGACAGATCCGGAGGCTCACGCCTCCGGCTCAGGTTACGATCCAGCGCTCGTTGGCTCGCACAGGGCGTGTGCCCGGTTGACGACCTGCCCGCCGGGTTCGATTATTGGGCCTTCTTCTGTTGCGGCCGATTGCAAGCGGCCGCGAGATCCGAACCTAGCGCGATGTGTTGGGCTCTAGTGCTGCGTGACGACGACTTCGATTGCACAGTCCTCTGGGACACTGGCCCCCATGTTGCGGCTGGCGCTGCCGGTGCTGGCCGAGCAGTTGCTGGGGATGCTGGTCGTCTACTCCGACACGCTGCTCACCGGGCGCAACTTCGGCCAGCCTGAGTTGGCGGCCATCAATCTGCTCAGCTACCTGCTGTGGATGCTGGGCAGCGTCTGGTTTCTCGTTTCCATCGGCTCGACCGCTCTGGTCGCGCGGTTCGTAGGAGCGGGCGACTCGCAAGCAGCCGTGCGGACTACCAATCAATCGCTGCTGGCCGGCGTCGCGCTTGCCGCGGCCGTGACGTGCATCGGCGTACTTTGGACCGACGATCTGGTGGGGCTCTTGCAACTCGAGGGCGACGCCGCCCAGCGGGCCACGCGCTATCTGTACTTCGTCGTACCCATCGTGCCGTTCATGATGCTCGAAGTGGTCGGCATCGCCTGTCTGCGCGGGGCGGGCGATACGGTCTCCGGCCTGGTGATCATGAGCATCGTCAACGTCACGAACATCTGCGTGAGCTGGCCGCTGGCGCTCGGGTGGTTCGGACTGCCGGCCTGGGGCTGGGACGCGGTGGCATTGAGCACGGCCAGTGGTCATCTACTCGGCGGGTGCATCACGCTGGGACTGTTAGTACGCGGGCGGAGCGGACTGCGGATCAGCCCGCGACTCTTGCGGCCGGATGCGTCGCTGCTGCGGCGCATTCTGCGGGTGGGTGTGCCGGGCGGTATTGACGTGATCACCGTGATTGCGCTGCACCTCTGGTTCGTGGCGATCGTCAATGGACTGGGCGTGCTGGAGGCCGCCGCGCACGGCATCGCCATTCGCATTGAGTCGCTAGCATATCTGCCCGGCGTAGCATTTCAGATCGCCGCCGCGACGCTCGCCGGGCAGTATCTCGGCGCGGGCGACCGGCGGGGAGCGACGCGCAGCGTGCTGACGGCGCTGTGGACGGGCGGCGGAATAATCGTCGGCGCGGGACTACTGTTCTTCCTCATACCGGAGGCAATTGCGTCGTTGTTCGTCAGCAGTGAACAACGCGACGTGGTCACCGCGGCCGCTCCGCTCTTGCGAATCGTCTCGCTGGCCATGCCGGCTTTCGCGCTGCAGGTCATCCTCACGGGCGCACTCCGCGGTGCCGGCGATACCCGCTGGCCGCTGGTGTTCACGCTCATCGGTTGCCTCGGCGTGCGGATTCCGCTCGCGTACCTCTTCACCGGCTGGCTCGACTACGGGCTCCCCGGCGCGTGGTACGCCATGGTGCTCGACATCTTCGTCCGCTGCGCCCTGGTTTGCCTTCGCTTCTGGCGCGGCCGCTGGCAGGAGATTGCCGTTTGACGCGCGGGCGTCTCAATCGCTGCCCGTGCGTTCGAGCAGCTCGGCCAGGTGCAGCACTTCGATCGAATGCCCTTCGCGGTGCAGGCGGCCACCGATGTTCATCAAACAGCCGGTGTCGGTCGAGACGATCGCGTCCGCACCAGTGTCCAAGATGCAGCCAACCTTGTCGTTGACCATCGCGCCGGAGATCTCTGGATAGCGGACCGAGAACGACCCGCCGAATCCGCAGCATTGGTCGGCACGCGCGAGCGGCTGCAGTTGCGCTCCGGCCACGTGCCGCAAGAGCTGTTCAGCTTCATCGGTGGCGCCCAGCCCGCGCAGATGGCAGGCGGGATGATAGGTGACCGTGCCATCGAATCGCGCACCGACGTCGACTATCTCCAAGTGATTGACGAGAAAGTCGGCTAGCTCGAACGTCCGCTCGGCCAGGTTGACCGCGCGGGGATGCCAACGGGGATCGTCTTCGCAGAGATGCGGATACTCGATTTTGACCATCGCCGCGCAGGAGCCCGACGGCACGATCACAGGCATGTCCGCGTCGAACACCTCGATCGTGTGCTGAGCCTGTCGACGGGCCATCTCGGCGAAGCCGCTGTTGTAGAACGGCTGCCCACAGCACGTTTGCGCCTCGGGGAAGTCGACCTCGACGCCCAATCGGCGCAACAGCCGCACGGTTGCCCGACCCACCTCGGGCCGCAACACATCGCTCAAGCAGGTGACCAACAGCGCAACTCGCACGGGCGACATTCTAGCGAGAGCGGCGAGCGAATGTGACGCGCCGCGGGAGCGATCTTCAAGGCGGCGATCGCCCCTCGTTGCGTGCCGCCGCGCTGCCCTTAGAATTGCGAACGCTCAATAGCATTGAATTGGTAACAAGCCTCGTTGCCAATTGCGGAACCCAACCGAAGATCAGACTCGCGAGCGAGGGAGAACACTATGCGCGGCACGAGTTTCCTGGGCGGGGTGGCGACCGCGTTGTTGTGCGTAGCAATCGTTGCCGCCTGGCGCGAGTCGTCAACGGTGCAGGCCGACCAGAGCGATCCGGCCATTCGTGGTTGGGAGAAAGGCAAAGGCTGGGGTTGGATCTGGGGCGATGACGATGAGGTCGGGTCGCTCAATGCCATGGAGCCGCGGACCGTTCTCGCCTCATTGGATCTCGTGCGGGAGGGCGAAGTCTACGATCTGGGCGTTCGCTACAGCCGTGAGAGCTACAAGTGGCCGGGACACAATCCCTGCGAGGTGATGACGTTTCGCGGCCCGGAGGGTGTGAAACGGCAGGCCGACAATCCGTTCACCGCCCCCGATGTGAATTCCAGCGGCCAGGCCTGGCATAGCTGCGCGCTGTTCATTAGCGACAACATCGCCACACAAATCGACGGGCTGGGACACGTGACCGTCGGCGAAGACAACCACTGGTACAACGGTTTTCGCGAAGCCGATTGGGGCGGAAACTTCGGCGTCCGCAAGTGCGACGCGACCACGATTCCACCCATCATCGCGCGGGGAGTACTGCTCGACGTGGCCGGCGCCCGCAAGGTCGAATCGCTCCCCAGCAGCTACGCCATTTCGCCCGCAGACATCGACGCCGCACTCCAGCGACAAGGCACGCAACTTGCGCCGGGCGATGTCGTCTTGATCCGCACCGGCACGCTGCGGCACTGGGGCGAGGACGGCGCCGATGGAGAGACCATCGGCGAGCACGACTCCGCGGGCATCACGCTGGAAACGGCTCGCTACCTCGTCGAAGCGCACGGGGCCATGATGATCGGCTCAGATACCAGCGGCCTGGAAGTCAATCCTGCGCCGCCGGGATCGGAGACGTTCATCCCCGTGCATCGTTACCTGCTCATCGAGCAGGGTGTGCACATCGCGGAGTTCCACTACCTGGAAGACCTGGCCGACGACGGCATCTATGAGTTCTGCTACATGGCCACAACCAACAAGATCGCCGGCACCACCGCCGGCTTTGCATTGCGGCCCATTGCTATTCATTGAGAGACATGCTGTCGTGACGTCGTGCGAACCGACGGCACTCGATTCGTCTACCAGGCGTGGCGACGACTGACGTCCGTGCACCTGTTCAGTCACAAAACCGCATTGCGGGCCATGCCGCCTGCGCGGCTCGCAGGGTGACCTGCCCATCGACACGGCGCGCTGGGGGAAGATATATTCCTCGGGCGCAGGGCCCGGTAATGTGGCTTGGGCGATTGTGGCAGAAGGGATGTTGCGCTGATGGCGGTAGTCTCGACGCGTAGCGGGAAGCGGTATATGTCCCATGGCGACATCCAGCCCTGGTCGATCGGCGAGGCCGAGGAACTGTACGAAGTGCAGGGCTGGGGCAAAGGCTACTTCGCCATCGGCGAAAAGGGCCATCTGCTGGTCCATCCGGACAAGGACCCGGCGCGGTCGATCGATCTCAAAGAGCTCGTCGATCGCCTGCAACTGCGTGGTATCCAGTTGCCCATCCTGATCCGCTTCGGCGATATCCTGCAACATCGGATGGACGAGATTCACGGGGCCTTCCAACAAGCCATCGACGAGCACGGCTACACGGGCCGCTACGTCTGCGTGTACCCCATCAAGGTCAATCAGCAGCGGCAGGTCGTCGAAGAGGTCTTGCAGTTCGGTCGGCCCTTCGATTTCGGGCTCGAGGCCGGCTCGAAGCCGGAACTGTTGGCCGTGGCGGCCGTCGCATCGAATGAGACGCCCATCATCTGCAACGGCTTCAAGGACGCCGACTTCATCGAGATGGCCATGCTGGCCCACAAGATGGGGCGGCAAGTCATGCCGGTCGTCGAGAAGTTCACCGAGCTCGATTTGATTCTCCAGGCCGCCAAACGCATTGGCGTCCGGCCGCGATTTGGCGTGCGCGTGAAGCTGGCCAGCCGCGGAGCCGGGCGTTGGCAGGCATCCGGCGGGCCGCGCTCCAAGTTCGGTCTCACGGTCAGCGAAGTGATCGAGGTGCTCGACGTTCTCCGCCGCCACGAGATGCAGGATTGCTTGAAGCTCTTGCATTTTCATCTGGGGAGCCAGATCACGAACATCCGCATCATCAAGTCCGCGCTCGACGAAGCGGCCCGCATCTATTGCGAGCTGCATCGAGCGGGCGCTGGACTGGAGTACCTCGACGTTGGTGGCGGGCTCGGCGTGGACTACGACGGCTCGCAAACCAACTTTGAATCGAGCGTCAATTACACGCTGCAAGAGTACGCCAACGACGTCGTCTACCATGTACAGACTGCCTGCGACCATGTCGGCGTACCGCATCCCACGATCGTCTCCGAAAGCGGGCGCGCGATCGTGGCCTACCACAGCGTACTGGTGTTCGGCGTGCTGGGCCGGTCGGGCCTCGACGAGAACGATCTCCCGGTCGAAGTTGCCAGTGACGCGGCACAGCCGGTCCGCGATCTGTTCGACACGTATCAGGCCGTCAATTCCCGGAATGCCCTGGAGAGCTTTCACGACGCGCAGCAACTCCTCGACACCGCGATGACCCTGTTTCGCACGGGGCACCTGTCGCTGATCGAGCGATCTCAGAGCGAAAAGCTGTTCTGGGGAATCTGCCGCAAGATCGAGCGGTTGACCCAACAGATGGACTATGTGCCCGAGGAACTGACCGGCTTGGACGCCATGCTGGCCGACACGTTCTTCTGCAATTTCTCGCTCTTTCAGTCGATCCCCGACAGTTGGGCCATCAAACAGTTGTTCCCCATCATGCCCATCCACCGCCTGAACGAGCGACCCACCACCAATGCTGTGTTGGGAGACATCACGTGCGACTCGGACGGCAAAGTCGACCAGTTCATCGACCGCCGCGACGTGAAACGCGTCCTGCCGCTGCACAGCTACAGTGGAGAGCCCTACTACCTGGGAGCGTTTCTAGTCGGCGCCTACCAGGAAATCTTGGGAGACCTGCACAACCTGTTCGGCGACACACACGCCGTGCACGTGAGCATCGACCCGTCCGGCCAGGTCGTGCTCGAAAACGTGATCAAGGGCGATACGGTGCGCGAGGTGCTCGACTACGTCGAGTTCGACTCGACGGAGTTGATTCGCAGGCTTCGAGACGACGTCGAAGTCGCGGTTCGCGAAGGCCGCATCGACTATCAACAGGCCGGCCAACTGCTCAAGTTCTACGAAGACGGCCTACAGGGCTACACCTATCTCGAAGAGAAGCCCGGGCCGAATTAGGCGACACGCCGCGTGAGCACTACGAGGACCGGGTGTCTGCAGATGCTGACGTCTTGGCCCGGGCCGTCGCGAACAAGAGTTCGCACATCTCGCGATCATACCGCTCGGCGGAAAAACGCTCTGCCTGGCGCCGCGCCAATTGCGGGCAAAGCAGCCGCCGGCCGCTTTCGAACGATTCGATGGCCTGCGCGAGACCGACAACCGACTGCTCGGCAAACAGGACTCCACAGCCCGCTGTGGTCTCGTTGCCGGGCACGACGGTTTCCGTAGCGCCGTCCCGCCCGTAGGCGATCACCGGAGTTCCGCAGGCCTGCGCCTCGACCGGTACGATGCCGAAGTCTTCTCGCCCCGGGAACATCAAGGCACGACACCGCCGCATATGGTCACGGATTGTCTCGTTGTCACACCATCCCAGAAAGCGGGTCTCCTCTCCCGCGCCGCGACGCAGCCGCCGCAAAAGAGGCCCGGCACCGATGATCACCAACTTCCGTCCGAGTCGACGACAAGCGTCGATCGCCAAATCAATTCTCTTGTAGGGCACCAGCGCTGAGACGCAGAGGTAGAAGTCCTCGCGCGGCGTTGTTTCGGGCGTGAAGAAACTCGTATCGACCGGCGGATAGATGACGCGACTGGGACGTCCATAGCACTCTTCGATTCGTCGCGCCACGGTCCGGCTACTGGCGACAAACTGCGTCACGCGATCGCTCGTGCGACGATCCCACTCCCGCAGCCGATCGAGGACGAAGTGTCGCGCGCCCTGTAGCGAAGATTGCACCCGGCCCTGGAACACCGGGGGTCGTCCATCTTCGTGGGTCGCGCCGACGTAGTCGTCGCGCAAGTGCCACGCGTAGCGCATGGGCGTGAAACAATAACAGACGTGGGGGATACCCGGTGGAACGCGAATGCTCTTGGCCACCGCATGGCTGAAGCTGAGCACGAGATCCGTGTCGGTCGGAATCCGCAGTTGTTCGACAGCCGACGGCATCAGTGGCAGGAGGTAGCGATAATGGCGGCGAGCGCCGGGAATTTTTTGCAGAAAGCTGGTGGTGATCGGCAGAGCCTCGATCGTTGGCGATATCGATCCACGACGATGCACGAGCGTAAACAGCCGCGCTTGGGGAAACCGCCGACAGATCACCTCCAGGCACTTTTCCCCGCCGCGCATACCGGTGAGCCAGTCGTGTACGATGACGAGCTTCACGTGCTTCCCGTTCGCGAAATGGAGACCCGGCGGACGACTTTTATCGTCGCTGATCGCGCGGTGATCGTGGCACAGGGTGTCGATCGGGGTCAACACGCATTTGACGTCCGCCGGCAATGGGGAGAGGTACCGCTTTGTCCGCGATCCAAGGTTTGATCTTCGATCTCGATGGCACGCTCGTGGACTCCGGCTTGGATTTCCAGGCCATCCGAGCGGAGATGGGGATTCCGGCCGGACAGCCGATCCTGGAAACGATCGAGCAGATGTCGGAGGCCGAATCCCGGCGCTGTACCGAGATCCTGGCCGCGCACGAATGGCGCGGCGCCGAACGTGCCGAGCTGTTCCCGGGAGTCAGGGCGACGCTGGCAATGCTGGCGAATCGCGGCTATCGCACCGCGCTACTGACTCGCAACAGCCGTGCGGTCGTCGATGCGACGCTCGCGCGGGTCGGGCTGGCGTTCGACTCGGTGCTCGCGCGCGAGGATGCCCGCCCAAAACCCGACCCGCTCGCGATACAGATACTCTGTGAGTCCTGGCAACTCCCGCCGGCTCGGGTCGCCATCATCGGCGACTACGTGTTCGACGTCGAAGCCGGACGCCGGGCCGGCGCGCGAACCGTGCTCTTCACGCGCGGCCGCGACCTCCAAGCGCTCCCCTTTGCGGCCGATGCCGACTTCGTGCTGGCATCCTGGAACGACGCTCGTTCGCTGGTACGTTGGCTCGAGCAACCGGCCTAGGTCCGCGTGTCGCGTCTTGCTAGACTCCCCGCCCGCTTCATCTCTCAGGATCGGGAAGTCTGCGCGGCGTTTCTCGTCGCGCAGCTCCGGTCGCTTGGCCCGACGATTGGGGATCGCAAATGCACCAGCTTCGCTTGGCGACAACCAGCGCCCTGTGCATCGTGGCGCTGCTGCACAACGGCCCCACCTTCGCGCAAGCACCGCCATCCCAGCAGCGGTCACAGCAACAACCGGCCGCGGGTGTGCCGCGACAGGCAGCCGTGCCGGGTCGCGCTCCGCAAGTCGCGCCTGCGCCCCCGTTCACGCTCACGCCGCAAGAGCAGCAACAGCTTGTGCAGGTCCTCCAGGCTTGGGAGAACCAGAGCAAACAAATTAGAACGTTCACCGCCGAGTTTCAACGCGAAGAGTATGACGCCGTCTTCAACTCGAAGAAGACGAGCCAGGGCGTAGTGAAGTACCAACAGCCCGACAAGGGCGTCTATCAGATCGAAGGCGACGAGGGCGAGCACTGGATCTGCGATGGCAAATCGATCTACGAGTACGACAGGCAACGGCGGCTTGTCATCGAGCGGAAGCTCCCCAAGGAACTTCAGGGCAAGGCCATCGTCGACGGACCGCTGCCGTTCATCTTCGGCGCGGATGCCAACAAGTTGCAGGCCCGCTACTTCCTCCGCATTTCACCCGCAGCGACCGCTGAAGAAGCCCAGCGTCGGCAACAGGCCAGCGAGATCTGGCTCGAAGCCTATCCCCGCTTCCAGCGCGACGCGGCCAACTTCCGTCGCGCGGATGTGATCCTCCGAGGCGAGCAGATGCTGCCCTACGCGATTCGCGTTTACCTACCAAATGGTCAAAAGACGACCGATCACATCTTTAAGGACAACGGCATCAGCGTGAACGGCTTCTGGGATGTGGTGAACGACATCAAGCCGCGTGTCCCCTTTGGTTGGAAAATGGTACTTGAAGAGCCTGCCCGACAACCGCCCGCCAATTCCGGCACGGCCCAGCGCCCTGCAACGGGCAACTCAGCGACGCCCCGCTGAGCACGTGTGCCTGCCCTGATTCATCTGCAAAGTGTCCCTCCGCGCCTGCAACGCGCCACAGCCCAGACGCGATCGGTCGTCTTGAGCCGCAAGTGGCGCTGCCCAGAGCAGTTCACATTTCGGACGGCGCCGCTCGGCTATCATACGCAGGCTGTGTCGGGACTTACGGTCTTGAGTGAGCGAACGCGCAAATTGACTGCCCGCTACTCCGACCTATAATCTTGATGCCTCGAAAAGTCAGGCATCGCAACTAGTTGCGCAAATTCCTCCGGGCCACGCCACAACCGATGGCAAGATCGCTTGGCAACGATGTCCTGAGACTACAGGGCAACGCTCGGGCGTCGCGATCGACGGCACGAGCAGTGTTGTGGCTAGGCGTTTTTCTTACCGGCGTCGCCTTCGCGCAGGACGCCGAACCCGCGGCCGACGATGAGGCACAGCGGCAGCGTTTCGTGGGCCGCGTGATCACCATCCCCTCGCCCATCGACAATCAGGTCGAGCAGCGGACCAAGCGCATCGTCGATCGCGTCATCGACGACGCAAAACGCTCGCGCGATGACGCTTGGCCGGTGTTCATTTTCGAGTTCGAGCCCGGCGCCAGCGATCTGGGTGCCGCCTACGACTTTGCCAAGTACCTCTCGGGCGGCGCTTTGGCGGGCTCGACGACGGTGGCCTACATCCCGGAGCCGCTCACCGGCCATGCCGTTCTCCCGGTGTTGGCGTGCGACGAGATCGTGATGCACCCCGATGCCTCGCTGGGCGACGCGGGGATCGACGAACAGGCGATCGACAACGCCGACCGTAGCCTCTACCGCCAAATTGCAGGTCGCAGGCGGACCGTTCCCGAAGCTGTGGCGCTGGGCTTGCTGGACCGCGACCTGGAAGTTCTCGTTGTCGAGACCGAGGTGAGCCGCGAGTTCGTGCTCAGTAGCGAGCTGGAAGAACTGCGGGCCGAAAAGGCCATTCAATCCGAAGAAGTCTTGTTCCGCGGCGGGGAATCGCATGTGCTGTCGGCCGGCGAAGCGCGTCAGTTCGGCTTCGCCAGTCGCCTGGCCGAAGACAGTGGGGAAGCGGCCAAGGCCTGGGGGCTCTCGCGCGAAGCGCTGCAAGAAGACCCTTCGCTGGCGGGCGGCTGGCGCGCGGTCCGCGTACCGCTCGAAGGCCCCATCACCGCTGCCAGCGCCGAGCGCGTCCGGCAGGTGATCGACGGCGCCATTCGCGATCGCGACGTCAACTTTATTTGCCTGTGGATCGACAGTCCCGGCGGATCGCCCGATGACGCCATGACGCTGGCCAACTACCTGGCCGATCTCGACCCCCGGGACCGCCGCACAGTGGCATACATCCCGCGCGAGGCCCGCGCCGACGCGGCGTTCGTCGCCCTGGCTTGCGATCAAATCGTGATGCATGGCGACGCCGTGCTCGGTGGTCCCGGCGCGTACGAACTCGAAGATCCCGACGGAGTCGCGCTGATCGCAGAGACGTTGCGCGAGGTCGCCGCCCGCAAGTTCCGCTCGCCGGCCCTGGCGGCGGCGATGGTCGACCGCGATCTGAAGGTTTACCGCTGCCGCAATCGCGATGATGGGCTGGTCGAATACTTCAGCGAAGACGAACTCGACGAGCTCGATAACCCCGATCAGTGGGAGCGCGGCGCGCAGGTGACTGTTGACGGCAGCGTGTTGCGCGTCGATGGCGAAGAAGCCGTAGCTCTCGGTCTGGCGACGCAAGTCGTTGACGACTTTGCCGGGCTCAAGCGAATCTACGGACTCGAGAGCGATCCGGAGCTGGTCGAACCCGGTTGGGCGCACACGCTGATTGATGCACTACGCTCGCCTGGGGTGGCCTGGTTGTTGTTGGTGATCGGCGGAGCGGCGCTGTACGCGGAGTTCCAAGCGCCGGGCATCGGCATCGGCGCGTTTCTGGCGGCGGTGTGCTTTCTGCTCTACTTCTGGGCCATGCACTTGGGTGGCACCGCAGGCTGGTTGGAAATACTGCTGTTCTTCGGCGGCGTGTTGTTCGTGCTCATCGAGATTTTCGTCCTGCCCGGTTTCGGCATCTTCGGTCTGGGCGGCGGCATCATGATCCTGTCATCGCTGGTGCTGGCCAGCCAGACATTTGTCGTGCCCCGCAACGAGTATCAGTTCGAGCAGTTGAAAGACTCGATGTTGACGCTCGTCCTGGCCGCAGCCGGAGTCTCCGTCGGCGTGTACATCGTCAGGCGCTACCTGCCGCGCACGCCGCTTTATGGGCAGTTCGTACAGACTCCCCTTAGCGAAGATGAGCTCGACGATCTTTCGCGCCGCGAGTCGTTGGCCGATTACGAACGCTTGCTGGGCACGCGGGGTACGACCATCACGCAGTTGACGCCGGCCGGCAAAGCCCGCTTCGGCGGCGAAATCGTCGACGTCATCTGCGATGGAGACGTGATCCCGACGGGAACAGAGGTCGAAGTCATCAAGGCGCGTGCGAACCGCGTCGTCGTGCGCGCCGTCATGGAGTAGGGCCACCCGACCTCGCGGAGACGAAGGCGAGACAACGAGACGATGGACGGCTACCTGCTCTGGGCGATCTTGCTGCTGGTCGGCGGTCTGGCCGTCGCCGTGCTCGAATTGTTCATTCCGTCGGCCGGCATTCTGGGCATCGTCGCCTTTGGCATGTTGCTCGGCGCGCTGGCGATGTCGTTCTTCGCCGGCATGGTCCCGTTTCTCGTCTTCTGCGGCATCACGCTGGTGGGCATTCCTGTCGGCGTGGTGTTCGCGCTCAAGTACTGGCCACGCACCGCCATGGGACGGCGCATCTTTCTCGCCGCTCCGTCCAGTGAAGAAGTCTTGCCCGACAGTCCCGAGCGACGTGCTTTGAACGAAATGGTCGGTAAGCAGGCCCGAGCCAAGTGCGCCATGTACCCCGGTGGAGCGGTGGAATATGAAGGCCGCGTCATCGACGCCGTGAGTGAAGGGATGGCCATTGAAGCCGGGCAAATCGTGCAGATCGTCCGCGTGAGCGGTCCCCGTCTCGTCGTGCGGGCGGTGAGCGAAGAAGATCAGACCGTCGCCGACGATTCGGATCAACTTTCGCAGCCGGTCGAGTCGCTGGGGATCGATGCCGAAGACGATCCCTTCGCCTAGCGATTGCGCTCGCCGTCAACGAACCCACAGCGCCAGAGTAATCGTCGGCACCGGACCGCCTCTACGCCCGCCGAGGCTTTGCCTGCGGACAGCCGGAACGTTACGCTTACGGTCGGATCAGGTTGCCTTAGTCGACCGGTAGAAGCACGCAGATCGGGCGGGTACCGCCGGGCTCTGCGGTACGATTCGAGAGGATGCGGAGCTGATCATGAGCGCGCTATGGGCACAAGGGGCGACCAACTGGATCTGGATTGCCTTCGCCTTCGTGGTGATGGTGGGCGGCGTCATCTTCATCGCTATCTTCGCCCGCTTTGCCCGCTTGTGGGTCCAGTCGGTTACGACCGGCGCCGGCATTGGTTTCTTCGACCTGATCGGCATGGCCCTGCGCAAGGTCAATCCGACCGTCATCGTGCGCAGCAAGATCATGGCCGTGCAGGCGGGACTTACCGAACGGGCAACCGGCATCACCCGCCGCACTCTCGAAGCTCACTATCTGGCCAAAGGCAATGTGCCGCTGGTGATCCGCGCGATCATCGCGGCCAACAAAGCCAAGACCATCGACCTCGACTACAAGCTGGCCACGGCCATCGATCTGGCCGGCCGCAACGTTCTCGAAGCCGTGCAGACCAGCGTTTACCCCAAAGTGATCGACTGTCCTCCGCGCGGCGGGTCGCGAACATCGCTGGACGCCATCGCCAAGAACGGCATCCAATTGAAGGTCAAAGCCCGCGTCACGGTCCGCGCTAATCTGGAACAACTCATCGGCGGGGCGACCGAAGAGACGATCATCGCCCGAGTGGGCGAAGGCATCGTCAGCGCCATCGGCTCGGCCGACAAGCATAGCGACGTGCTGGAGAACCCCGATCGCATCTCGCGGGCCGTGCTCGCTCGCAGGCTCGATGCTCAAACGGCGTTTGAGATCGTTTCCATCGACATCGCCGACATCGATGTGGGCGAAAATATCGGCGCGCGATTGCAGGCCGATCAGGCAGAAGCCGACATGCGCGTTGCACGGGCGAACGCTGAAGGGCGGCGGGCGATGGCCGTCGCCCAGGAACAAGAGATGATCGCCAAGATCGAAGAGAGCCGTGCACGCTTGGTCGAGGCCGAAGCCGAAGTGCCCAAGGCCATCGCCGACGCGTTTCGCAGCGGACAGCTCGGCATCATGGACTACTACAAGCTACGAAACGTGCAGGCCGACACCGAAATGCGACGTTCGATCGCCGGCACGCAGCAGGGAAGCACCGCCACGCCCAGCGTCGAGGCTTCCTGATGACACACATCGCATCCGCTGTGCTCCTGGCCGATGTCCTGGACTGGGCGCCCTACATCGTGTTCCTGGTGATTGCCGGGCTCGGCGCGCTCAATCAGGCCATCGCCAAACAGCGGGAGGCCCCCGGCAAAGCGGATCGCGCTCGTGCCGCCCAGCGACGTGCAGCGGCAGCCGGTCAGCGAGGCGCAGGCCAAGAGGACAAGGTCGAAGAATTCCTCCGCCGCATGGTCCAACAACGCGGTGGACAGCAAGAGGCCGAAGTCCAGGTGCTCGAACCTCCGCCCGCTCCACGGCGCGAAACCAGGCGAGCCGCCCAACCGCTGCAGGCTGCAGAGCAACAACGTTCGGCCGACGAGCGGCTGTCACAACACCATCTGCACAGTGATCTCGAACTGGCCGACGAGCGCCTGGAAACGCACTTGCACGAACAGTTCGATCATCAGCTGGGCTCGTTGCGGCGCGCAGACGCCGACGCGAAGGCTGCACAAGCGGCGCTCGTCGAAGATTCGAGCCTCAAGGACGCCATCGCCCGCGCGCCCACGGCCGCGGCCGGCTTTGCGGCGGTGCTCCGCGATGCTCAGGGCTTGCGGCAGGCCATTGTCCTCCGTGAAATTCTCAGCCGACCGGAAGAACGCTGGTAAGTCGGCCCCCTCGGCGTGCCCATTGCCGCGGACTTACTCTCGCAGCGCTCGGTCTCGCTGCTGTGAACGAATGACTTCCAAAGTTGGGTCGGCTATACTCCGTGCCCGAGTTACGAAGTCTGGCCGCGCAGCGTGCGGTTCGATTCGGCCGCGTCGACGAGGAGTCTTGTATGCCCGTGAAGAAGATTGCGCCCGGCGAAACGCGAATAGGCTGGATCGGCACCGGCGTGATGGGTTCCAGCATGTGCGGTCACCTCATCAAGGCGGGCTTCACGGCGACCGTCTACAGCCGCACGCGCGAAAAAGCGCAGTCCCTGTTTGATGCGGGCGCGAAGTGGGCCGACTCACCGCGGGCAGTGGCTGAAACGGCCGATGTGATCTTCACCATCGTCGGCTTTCCCAACGATGTGCGGGACGTCATCCTCGGTGAAAGCGGAGCGCTTGGCGGATGCTCAGCAGGCAACATCCTGGTCGACATGACCACCAGCGAACCCTCGCTGGCCGTCGAGATCGTCGAAACCGCCCGCAAGCGGGACGTGTACAGTGTCGACGCGCCGGTCTCCGGCGGCGACGTGGGTGCCCGCGAGGCGCGGCTGTCGATCATGGTTGGCGGAGAAAAGGAGGCCGTCGACGCGCTGGCCCCCTGTTTCCAAGCCATGGGCAAGACGATCGTGCATCAGGGCGGTCCTGGGGCCGGACAGCACACAAAGATGGTCAACCAGACGCTGATCGCCACCAACATGATCGGCGTTTGCGAGGCCCTGTTGTACGGCTATCGTGCCGGCTTGGATTTGCAGCGCGTGATGGAATCCGTGGCGCCGGGTGCCGCGGGCAGTTGGTCGCTGTCGAACCTGGGGCCGCGGATCATCGACAACAATTTCGATCCCGGTTTTTTCGTCGAGCACTTCATCAAAGACATGGGCATCGCGCTGGCCGAAGCCCGGCGGATGGGCCTCGCGTTACCGGGATTGGCACTGGCCCAGCAGCTCTACCTGGCGCTGGCCGCCCAAGGCCACGCCCGCGATGGCACGCACGCGCTCGAACTGGCGCTGGCGTCGCTCTCCGGCATCGATTGGAAGAGCCGGTAGCGGCTGTCCAGCGGATCCCGTTGAGTACGTCGCCGTCGATGGCAACGAATGCGCCGGTTGCGCCGCCACTTCGATGCCGATCGTTCCGCTTAGAATGATCGCAACGTGGCACCTGTCGCTTTGCGGCGACATTTCGTGTTGCGAAAAGTTGCCATGTTGCGAAGGGCGATCTACTTTTTCGAGGTCGCCCCGGAGGGTTGAATCCTTCGCCTCGCGCGCTCGCGGCGAACAGCCACTGCGGTACTGCGCGGCCAGGAGGGTTCGCCATGCACGCGCACCTGATCGAGCAGCCGCAAACGCAACTGCGGCAGCACGTCGTCCGCGATAGCATCTTGATCATCGATGACGATGCGGCGATGGTCGAAGTGCTTCGTCGTCGACTCTCGGCGCAAGGCTTCACCGCGATCGAGGCCGAGACCGGCATTGATGGGCTGGCCAAGGCGCGCCGGCACCGTCCGGCATTGATCGTGCTCGACTTGCGGCTGCCCGATAGCGACGGACTCGAAGTCTGTGCCCAACTCGCCGATGATCCCACCACCTGCCGCATCCCGGTGATCATCCTCTCGGGTATGGAGAGGCCCGACATCATTCGCCGTTCGCGGGCGGCCGGATGCCAGTACTTCGTCCGTAAGCCCTACGACCCCAACGCGCTGCTGCTGTTGATTCGCAGCGCCATCGACGAATCGCGGGCCTGGGAAACTGTCTAGCGCCCGCTCGTCGATCCCACTCTTTTGCGGGAATCGGCGCACGCCACGGTGCTTCGGGCGTTGTGGGCCCGCCGATCCTGGCTTACAATTTCCGATCGGCTTGGTGGCCGACTGATCCGGCGGCCGAGTTGGTTATCTGGTTAGTCTTGTTTCAGTTGCCACGCGGAGTGTTTTGTGGGTACGAAGCGAACCGGTAAAGGTCGCCGCAAGGTTGGCCGCAAAAAGCGGCGGATGCGTTCGAAAATCCGCCATCGCAAGGGCTAAACGCTCGTCTCGAGGCGCCGGCGGCTTCTGCCGCCGCAATCGATGAGACGCCTCGCCCGCCAGCAACGAGTAGCCTGTCCTAAGAGTTTGCCGATGCAGGATCGGGTTGCGCGCATCAGCGAGCAGACACCGCGCTGCGTGTTGCAATCGCCCCCGGGACAATCATACTGGCGCGAGCCCTCCGCGCTGGACGCGCCGTACAGGGCTCCCGCCTGAATTTCCCTACCCGAAATCATTTTCCGAGCCACGCGAGGCAGGACTGCCATGCACCGCTGCGCCGCGATTTTTCTGCTGCTGGGCCTATTTGTCACATCATCGGAGATCGTTCTTGCACAAGAAGACGCGCCTGCGGCCGATGGTGCCGAAACATCGATCAGTTTTCGCGCGCAAATCGCGCCCATCCTGATCGCCAAGTGCGTCGGTTGCCACGGCTCGCAGGATCCCCAAGGCGGCTTTCAACTGCATACGTTCGAGCTGCTCATGGCCGACGGCTATGTCGAGCCGGGCAGCGCCGAGGACAGCCACCTGTACGGATTGCTCGTCGAAGAAGACCCCGAAGCCCGCATGCCGAAGGACGACGATCCGCTGGCCGCGGACGAAGTCACGTTGATCGCCCAGTGGATCAAAGCGGGGGCAACGTTCGACGGCGACGACGCCAACGCCATCTTGGCATCGATCGTACCGCGGCAGCCCTTTGCGCCGCCGCCGGAAGCCTATCGGGCAGCGGTGCCGATCACGTCGCTGGCCTTCTCGCCCGATGGCGAGCTGTTGGCGGCCTCAGGCTATCACGAGGTAACGCTGTGGAAGACCGCCGATGGTTCGCTCGTGCGGCGGATCCACGACATCGCCGAACGCGTGTACGGGCTGGCGTGGAGTCCCGACGGACAATTGCTGGCCGTTGCCAGCGGCACACCTGGGGCCGTGGGCGACGTGCGGCTTGTGAATCCGCACGACGGTTCACTCGTGCGGCTGCTTGCGACGCTAGAAGACGTGGCCTTGGATGTGGCCTTCAGTCCGGACGGCAGTCGACTGGCGGCAGCCGGCGCCGATCGCGCTGTGCGGGTCTTCGAAGTAGCCAGCGGCGCGGAGCAATTGTTGATCGAAGACCACGCTGACTGGGTGCTGGGCGTTGCCTGGAATCCCGATGCGACGCGGCTGGCCACCGCCAGTCGTGATAAGACATCCAAGGTGTTCGACGCGGCATCGGGCGACTCGCTGCTCACGTACCCTGGCCACGGCGAGATCGTGTACGACGTGGCGTTCAATCAAGATGGCAGCGAAGTATTGACCTGCGGTCGCGACCGCAAGATTCACCGCTGGAATCCCGCCGACGGGAAGAAGACTGCCGAGATCGCCGGCTTCGGCCTGGACGTGCTGCGCGTGCAGTTCGTCGAGGGAGCCGTGTTTGCCTGTTCGGGCGATGGTACGCTCCGCGTGCAGCGGAAAGTCGGCGAGGAAGTGAAGTTCCAGCAGCTCGCCGGGCTCACCGACTGGGCCTACTCGCTGGATGTTCACGCGCCCAGCAAGCGACTCGCGGGCGGCACGTTCGACGGGCAGGTGAGCATCATCAACAGCGACGACGGATCCGTACTCGTCGCGTTTCGAGCGGCACCGGGTATGGAGCCGTCTGCCGATGATCAGGCGGCCAACTAGTCGGGGCGACGTGATGGGCGAACGTCACGCCTGTGCGTCGAAAAGACCGCCACGGCCCAGCGCTTTGCTCAGTTGAGCGGCGGCATCGAGAAGCTCGACCGCCGCCTGGCCCTGTATCTTCGACGCCTCGAGCTGCTTCGCGGCGACGGCGACGCCAATCTGCGTCGAGATGGCAGCCTCGCGGGCAGCCAATACGGACGACAGCGCTGAATTGATGGCGGGCATGGTTCGTGAGTCGATGACGCGATACTTGATGGCCTAGGTTCTGTCTCGCAAGTGGCTCGTCGGCCCGAGGGCGCGAGAATTCAGTTGGCGGCAAGGAGGCCGAAGCAGGCGAATCACTCAAGATTCGTCGATGCAGGCCGACGCCGACGGAATTCGCCGCACGAAGCCAGATCGCACTTGCGAGATAGAACCTGGGTGTGGGCCGCTTCTCTTCGGCTTCATCGGTCTGCGAGACGCGGCAGTTGTGTCGCGCTGCGAGAAGTCAAACTGTGCGGGTTGTCGTGGTTACGCGGACGGGCGACCAAGCCCGCAGCCGCGAGTTGTCACTGAGGGACGAGGGCCGATGGATCGTCGAGCACCAAGTAGTGGCCGTGATCGGCCGTCACAATCACCGCCGTCTCGTTCCAGGCCTTGCGCTGCTCGACCCAGTCGATCACGACGGCAAATGCCTCGTCGCCGCTGAGCACGGCGCCCACCGAGGCATCGATGTTGTTGTCGTGGTTGGCCCAGTCCAAGTCGCCCGACTCGACCATCAGCCAGAATGCGTTGTCCGATTGTTCCAGTACCAGCAGCGCCGCTTCGGTCATCTCGGCCAACGTTGGATTCTCCCGGAGCTCGGCCTCGCTGTACTCCTCATCCAAACGCCGCGCGCCGGGAAGTGGATCATAGCCACCGTCGGCCGTGCGAAATGGGAGATGACCGCGCACGACGCCAAAGTAGCCGAACAAGCGATGGCCGTGCTCGGCAGCTTCTGCTGCCGCTTCGAGCAGAGCCGTACCACCGTCGGCGCCACTGGTGCGGGTGATGACTCGATAGCGCCCGTCGTTCTCGACGTCGACGGCCGCGCGATCTTCGTCCGACAAGTACTTGTTGCCCGAAACAAAGTTCGCGCCCTGCTTGCGATCGGCCTCGACGTCTTCTCCCCAGCCTCCACCCAGCAACACATCGACGCCTGCCAGTGGTTCGGCATTTGCGATCGATGGCCGGCCCAGCAGGTCGCGCGAGAGATCCTGATAGTCGTCGCGGTGTACGTTGTTGGCGTACGCGCAGGCCGGCGTGGCGTGGCTGATCGGCACGCTGGTCACCACGCCGATCGCCCATCCCTCGTTTTGCAACTCTCGGGCAAGAGGAGCGACCGGCTCACCGTCGGGGCCGACGTTGATCGCGCCGTTGTAGGTCTTGATGCCGCTGAACAGCGACGTGGCCGAAGAGGCTGAGTCGGTAAAGGCGTGCCGCAGTCCATCGCTGGAAGAGGTGATGTATTGGGAATCGTTGCCGGGGGTCCAGGGATTGGGGCCCGCCCGCTGGGGATCGTAGCCCCCGGGAATGCGTCCGCCGACGTTTTCTACGGACTGCGCGTCGACGTCTGTTTGCGTTCCGTGGTTGTGCGGACTGGTAACGAAATAGCCGTAGTCGGTCGCTGTGCCACGGTAGTCGAGAAATCGCAGCCCGGCCCCGCGACCTTCGCGATAAGGGACCTCGCCGGCGTTGTAGGTCGCGGCGGCCAGCGTCGTTTGCCAATCCATACCATCGAAGACGAATACGATCAGGTGCTTCTTGCCCCTAGCGACCAAATCCTGCTGCAGCCGATAGATGTCCGTCTGATCGAAATACCCGGCGTGTGGGTTGAGCGTTGCTTCGGGCAAGCGTCCGTACAGTTCTTGGAGTCGTCCCGCATCCCGATAGACGCTCTTCTCGCCACGATACGCATCGAGCGTTGCGCCGAACGTATAAACCGGGATCAGGCGATTCGTATGCTGCACCCAACTGTTGTACTTATCGGCGGTGGGTCCCCAATGACCCCAAGCCGCGTAACCTTGACTCATCGCGGCGGCGTGCAAATCGCGCAGGTAGTCGTCGCCCAACGCGCGCGCTGTCCCACACAGCAGAAAGAACAGAATGGCCCTGCCGACGAACAGCCGCGCCCGACGCGGGTGGACGGAAGACATCGCGGAACGAATATCGAACAACATCCGGTCTTGGCCTCTTCACGGCGTCAGGAATGAAATGTCTAGGCGGCCGTCTCGCGCAAAGTCGACTCGCCTGAGCTTCGTAGTCTAGTCGCAATCAGCCACTAGGCCAGAGTGCGGTCAACCCTTGAGCCCGCTGGTACGAAATCCCTCGACGAACGTCCGCTGCGCCAGGAAAAACAGCACGACAATCGGCAACGTGAACAGCACGGCCGCCGCCAACAACAGCGCCGTCTGGCTCGAATACGCGCTCACGAATTGTTCGAGACCGTAAGCGAGTGGAAAGCGGTCCGGATCGCTCAGGTAGAGCAGGGGACCACTGAAGTCGTTCCAGGCAGCCACGAATTGAAACAGCGCAACGGTCGCCAACGCCGGACGGCTGAGCGGCAGTATCACCCGGGTGAAGATCGCCCATTCGCTGCCGCCATCGATCCGCGCCGCCTCCGAGAGTTCCTCGGGAATCGCCAGGAAGAACTGCCTCAGCAAAAAGACATAGAACGCCTCGGCTAGAAACGTGGGGACGATCAGCGCAGCGAGCGAGTTATAGAGACCTAGTTCGCGCAGCAGCAGAAAACGCGGGATCATCGTCACGTGCCAGGGCAAGAGCATCGTGCCGATCAGCACGGCGAACAGCACATCGCGCCCCGGCCACCGCAGCCGCGCGAACGCGTACGCCGCCAAAGTGCACGAACACAACGTTCCCGTCACGCTTCCCAGGCAAAGCACCAGCGAGTTGCGCAGGTAGCGCAGGTAGGGCATGGCCTGCACCGCATCGCGGTAGTTTTCGAATCGCCACTCGCGGGGCAGCAGTCGATAGGGTTCGGCGACCAATTCCTCTTGCGATTTGAACGACGAGAGCAGCAGCCAGACGAGCGGAATGGCAAACAGCAACGCCAGCGCGACCAGCGTCACCCTGGCTGCGTGATTCGAGCTACGGTGTTTCACGCAACACCTCCTCAAGCCGCGCTTGCACCCTACGAGTCGCCTCTTCGAGCACTTCGCGCGGATTCGCGCCTTCGTACATTGCGCCTTGCGCCGCTTCGCGAATCTGTTCGTCGTAGTACTGCGCGACGGGAATCTGCGGCCAGGGAACCTGATGCGCGCTCTGCGCCAACTCGACGAACTGGGCGAACATGGGATGCGCTTGCAGGTAGTCTTGAAACACGGGCGCGGCAACGACTTCCGCGGCACACGGGATCCAGCCGCCGGCCACGCACGCGCGGGCAGCCTCCGCAGCGTGGCCATCGAACCCGGACCAGAACTTCATGAACTCCCAAGCACCTTGGGGATTGTTCGCGCCGCGCGGCACAACAAAGAAGTTGCCGTTCACCCAACCTGCGTTCGCGTGGCCACCTTCCGGTGCCGGCAGCGGGCAGACACCAATCTTTGGCGGCTGACGATCGGTCTGCCTTGCAGCGGAGATAGCCGCCTCGACGTCGCGAACGCGCCATTGACCGTCCATGATCATCGCGTAGCGACCTTCGAGTAAAGGGAACGACGCGCCGGTCAGGGCCTGATCGCCGTGGCGAAACACCAACAGCGTGGCGGCTCCGTAACGGTCGCTGTACGAGGCCATCCACTCTAGCGCGCGGACAATCGCGTCGCTGTCAGCGGTGATCCTCCCGGTGGCCGGATCGTAGAATCGCCCGCCAAACACGATGCCCCACGCCCAGAGCCGCCGTGAGTCCGGCACGTAGCCATATCGCTCATGGCGAGTTGCGTCACCCGGCGGGGCGATCAACTCCGCAAGTTCGTCAAGCTCGGCCAAGGTCGCCGGCGGAGATCGCCCCAGTTGTTCGAGCAGGGCCGCATCGTAATACAGCGCGCGGATATCGAGTCCGTTGGCCAGCGCGTAGAGCCGCCCGTCGTAGCTGCCCAACTGCCGCGCGGCGGGAAAGAGCCATTCACTCAGCCGCTCGACGTCTTCGACTGGTGCCAACTCGTCGAGTGGGGTCAGTGCGCCGCGATAACCCCAGTCGGCCACGATCGGATCGTCTTGATTGACGACGTCGGGCGGATCGCCGCCGGCCAGTCCCAGAAAGAACTTCAACTCGAGATTGTGGCCCGGCATCGCGATGGCGCGAACGAAGTGCTTGCTCTGCGCGGCGTTGAACCGCGCGACGATGTCCTCCACCACCGCTCGATCGGCCCCACCCCAGAAGTGCCAGAACACGACCTCGTGGCGACCTTCTGGTACTTGGGGTTTCGAGGCGCGCGGATTAAAGACCGCGGGCAGCGCAACTGCCGCTGCCAAAGCGACCAGTGCAGCAGCGCGCAACCAGTTCATCAGCGACCAATCGGCCATCAGCGCGTTGCTCCCGCGTAGTGAACCCAGCGTCGCGAGCTGCGAAACAACAGCACCGTGACCACGACGATGATCACGAACAAAACCCAGGCTGCCGCGGACGTATATCCCATATCGAGTTGTTTGAAGGCCGAGAGAAACAGGTGCACCGACAGCATTCGCAGCGACCCGAGCGGCTCGCCCTGGCCATCGCTGACGATGTACACCTGCGTGAACGCCTGCACGGCGTTGATCAGTCCCAGTACCACATTGAAGACGATCACCGGTGAGAGCATCGGCAGCGTGACGTTCAAGAACCGCTGCCAGGGCGTCGCGCCGTCGAGCTCAGCGGCCTCGTACAACTCGTGCGGCACGTCGGTCAGCGCCGCGAGATAGATCACCATGAAGTTGCCCACGCCCCAGAGCGACATCAGTGTCAGCGCATCCTTCGAGCCAATGCCCCAGGTGCCGCTCAGCCACGCCGGCGGCAAAAGGGCGACATTGGGGCTCTTGAACCAGTCGGGACCCGTGATGCCAAGCTGGCCGAGAAACGCGTTGATGAGCCCTTCCTGTGGATCGAGCAACCACAACCAGAGAATGCTGGCTGCCACCAGCGGCACGACCGATGGCAAAAAGAAAAGCGTGCGAAAGAACGCGCGGCCGCGGCGGTTTCCCGCCAGCAGCACGGCCACTCCCACGCCCAGCGCTACGGAGAGCGGCACCGACACCAGAGCGAAATACAGTGTGTTGAACAGTGCCTGCCCGAAGCCATCGCCGCGAACCAGCTCGCCCGCCAGGCGGCGATAGTTGTCCAGACCAATCCACTCGGGTGGACGCAAAAGGTCGTAGCGGCAAAAACTCCAATACAACGACGCGCAGAAGGGGTACACGACCAGCGTCGCCAGACCCAGCAACCAGGGGCCGGCGAACGCGATCGCGATGGCCGCCTGCCGACCTCGCAGCGGGCGTCGTGTGTTGGACATGGTGGCGCTCGTGCGGACTACGCCAGCCGACGATTGTCGGCCACGGTAGGCTCTGCCCCGGAAAATCACCTATGGTAGCGTGGAGTAACGTCGGCCGGGACGCGCCTGTCGGGTAGCTTGCCCGCCTGCATGTCCCTTTGAATTGCATCCATGAAGCCGCTTCGCATCAAGAACACCAGGCGCCGCTTCAGCGCAGCCCGCGACGACCAGGGCGTACCGCACATCGAAGCTTCCAGCTTCACCGATGCCCTCTACGGGCTGGGCGTGCTGCACGCGCTCGACCGCCCCACCCAGATGCTGTTCGGTCGCGTAGTGGCCGCCGGACGATCGGCAGAAACGATTGCCGATCAGCCGGAACTCTTCGAAACCGATAGTCTGTTTCGCAAGGTCGGTTTGCATCTCAACCTCGACCGCGAGATCGGCTACTTCGACGACCTTTCGTTCGCCCAGTTGACGGCATACTGCCAGGGTGTCAACGACGGACTGACCCAGTCGTGGCGGTCGCTGCCCATGTGGGCAACCGGTTTTCAGCCCGAGCCCTGGAATCAGCAGGCCGCGCTGTTGATCGGCAACCTGCTGGCCTTCGGCGGTCTGGCCATCGGGCAACAGCAGAACGAGCGGCTCATTCTCGAACTGATTCACGCGGGCGTCGATGAAGACCGGCTCCGCGAGTTGTTCGGCGAGGTGCTCGCCGAGGCCGATTTCGAGCTCTTGCGGCAGGTGCACATCAGCCGGCAACTATCGGATGAAGCCCTCGAACTCATCACCGATCTACCGCGGTTGGCCGGCAGCAACGCCTGGGCTGTCGCCCCCTCGCGCAGCGCGACGGGCAGCACCATGCTGGCCGCCGATCCGCACTTGGAAGTCAACCGCCTGCCGTCGATCTGGTACGAAGCCGTCTTACGCTGGGGCGACGACTACGTGATGGGTGCGACGCTGCCCGGATGTCCGCTGTTCGCCGTGGCCCGCACACGGCATGTCGGCTGGGGCGTGACGTACCTACGCGGCGACACGAGCGACTTCTTTATCGAGGACTGTCGTCCCGTTGAAGGAAGCGATCCGCCGATCATTCAATACCGGCGCGGCGACACCTGGCGCGACTTCGAATGCCGCGTCGAGACCATCGGCCGCAAGGGCCAAGGGGAAACCCAGCAGCGCGTCTACTACAACGAAGTCGGCACGCTCGACGGCGACCCGCTGGTCGACGGACCCGGCTACTATCTCACGTGGAAATGGACGGGCGAAGAGGAAGGCTCGGGACAAGCCATCGTTTCCTGGCTCGAGCTCATCGAGTGCCGCTCGACGCGCGACGCGATGGATGTCATCCGCGATTGCCCGCAGCCCACCTTGGCCTGGGTGATTGCCGATCGCGATGGTCACATCGGCTGGCAGGCCAATGGTCGCTTTCCCGACCGGGCGCCGCAGCACAATGGCGTGGTGCCGCTGCCAGCCTGGGACAAGCGAAACCACTGGCGTGGCCTCGTTTCCTCCACCGAGCTGCCGCGGATTTACGACCCGCCCGAGGGTTTTGTCACGGCCGCCAACGAAGACTGCAATCCGCGCCGCGGCGTCAAGATGATCACCGTGCCGGTGCCCGACTGGCGCAAGCGCCGCATCGACGAAGCGCTGGCCGCGCGGCCACAGGTGACGCTCGAGGAGATGCAGGTCCTGCAATACGACGTGATCAGCACGCAGGCACGCGAGCTGCTTCGCATCTTCCTGCCCCACATGCCGGCAGGGCCTATTCGCGATCAACTCGCAGCCTGGGACTACAACTACGCCCCCGAGAGCGTCGAGCCGAACATCTTCCTGCGCCTGTACCGCAACGTGCTGCTGGAGATCTTTGGGCAGGAGCCCGGCGACAGCGGCGGCATCGGCTGGAGACGCATGTTTTATCTGAGTTCTCGCGCCGGCTACTCAACGATGGTCATGGAGTGCGTGGACCGGCTTCTGCATCAAGAGCAGTCGCACTGGTGGCGGCACCGAGACAAAGGAGAGATGATCCGCCGCGCCGCCGAGCGGCTCGACGGCCAGGCCTATCCCCCCTGGTCGATGACCAATTCGTTCGAATTCACCAATCGCTTTTTCGAAGGGCGACTTGTCGGTCGGGCCCTCGGTTTTCACACGGGCGAACTGCCCATGCCCGGCTGCCACGCCACTCTGTTTCAGGGTCATCTTCTTCGCTCGGCGACGCGCGAGAGCACGTTCGCGCCCTCGTACCATTTCGTCACCGACCTGGGACAAGACGAGGCCTGGACCAACCTGCCCGGCGGGCCGAGCGAGAGTCGCTTCTCGCGCTGGTACCGCAACGACATCCCCCGCTGGTGTGCCGGCGAATACAAGCGGCTGGCGCTGGAGTGAAGCCCGACGCCATCAATGCCTGCTGCCGGTGAGGGCGAAGGGCGCTCCCACTAGTGGAGCGTCAGCCCGATTCATTCGCACCGACGCGAAACGTTCGCCAAAGACGCAATTGTTTTGGCGCAGACAACATCGCAGTGCTTCGCCGGACAACTCTCACCCGATAATCACGTGTTGACGGAGCACTAGTCGGGCGGCCGGTGTCAGCGGCCGAACGTGCCGGTTGTCCTGCCTTTACCGTTCGCCGGTGGGCGCCGACGTCGCCGCGGCGAGCGCTCCACCGGTTGGCCGGAACGGACGCCTCCCCGCCTGAGCTAAGCTTTTAGCACGGCACAACTTGTCGCCGAGCGTGGGACACAGCCGCGAGGCCTGCGGTCTTCGTGGAGTACTGCTCATCCGCGCACGCTGCGCTGTCGATGCGGAGTGCGGGCGGCTTGGACCGTTGTCCCTTCCGCGATCGTGGCTGAACCGAGTTCGCAACCGACGAGAGATGGATGCCTGAGGCCACTTCATCACCGACCGCGCTCGCTGAGCTGATCGCCCGCGCCGAGCAGCTTTACTCGCTGCCCGCAGCGGCGGTCGAGGTGCTCGAACTCACGGAGCAGCCCAATGTCGACGCGCAGCAGTTGCGCTGTGCGATCGAGAAAGATCCCGCGCTGACTGTCCGCGTGTTGCGCGTCGTCAACAGCGCATTGTTCGGGCTGAGTCGACCGGTCGACGATCTGAATCAGGCCATCGCGCTATTGGGCATCAAGCCGCTCAAGCTGCTGGTGCTCGGTTTCAGTCTGCCCGACAAACTGTTCGCCGACGTCGCCGCCGATCTACTGCGACGCTATTGGGCGCTGTCGCTCACCCGGGCGGTGGCGGCTCGCGAGTTGAGCGAAGTTCTCGGCCACAGCGGAGCGGACGAAGCGTTCCTCGCCGGGCTGTTGCGCGACTTGGGGATGCTGGCCATCGTGCAGCAAGTCGGTCGGCCTTACGTCGCGTTTCTCCAGCGTGCCATCTCCGAAAACATCGATCTGGCCGAACTGGAACGCGAACTGCTCGGCTTCACCCACGTCGAGTGCTCGGCCCGGCTGCTCACCCGCTGGCATTTGCCACCCTCGCTGGTTGAGACCATCGCGCTGTCGGATTCGGTTGACCGGCTGGAAGAAGCTTCCCCGGAGCGGCGCGGGCTCTTGCAGGTTGTGCTGCTGGCGACGCAGCTTGCCGAGTTGCTGGTCGACGGGCGGCATGAACTGCTGCCGGTCATTCTCGATACGGCCGAGAAGTGGTCGCTACCGCTCGACGAGGCGAAGTGCGCGGAAGTCGTCGCCGAAATCGAAACGAAAGTCGCCCAGTTGGCCGACGTGCTGTCGCTCGAACTGCCGGGTGAGCTCGACTATTGCTCGGTCATCCACGAAGCCCATCGCTGTCTCGCCCAAGTCGCAGCCGAAGCGGCCTGCGAGCTCGCACGGCCGCAGGAGACCGTTGCCGAGTTGGCCCAGCGCGACGAAATGCAATCGTTGCGCAGCGCGATCGACGGGCTAGCCGCAGGGGACTCGGCACCGGCGTCGGAGCAAGTGGACGAACGCGAGAATGCACAGTCGCAGGCAGAGCAAGTGCGGTACGTGGGCCGATCGTCTGGCCCCGCCGTCCAGCCAAATCGTCTCGCGGCCGATGATCCCACGTTGCAGTCACGTTTGAGCGCTGCGCTGTTGGCCTGCCGCCAATCGCGCACTCCGGTGACGCTGGTGCTCGTCGAACTCGATCACTTCGACATCGTGGCCTTCGAGCACGGCATCGATGCCGCACAATTGGCGATGAACGGGCTCGCGTTGTTGACCGCCGAAATCGACCATCCCGGCGCCCATTGCACACGGGTCCGCGAGACGCGGCTGGCCGTGATTCTGCCCGATTGCGATCGGGCGGAAGGCGTGCGGTTCGGCCGAGAGCTGTTGCGCCGCGTGCAGCACGCCGCGGCAACACAGTCGGACGATCTGCATCCAGCCATCACCGTCAGTGTCGGCATCGCCACTGTGGCCATGGTTGCCAAGAACTTCCCCGCCACTCGACTCATCGACGGTGCCGACCGTTGCGTCTACGCCGCGCAGGCTGCGGGAGGCGATGCCCTGAAGAGCGTCGAAATTCTCTGACGACTGCCGCCGGCAGAGGCGACGCATTCTTGATTGCGGGCCACCGGTGGCGATCTCCCGGCATGGTACGGTCGTCATACAGTGTGGTATTCTTGGCCGTTTCCTATCCGCACGCTGCCACGCCCCCAAGCCAGACTCTTCACGGCTTAGCCACATGCTGTTTTCCAAGCTCACCCCTGCCGAGCCGGACGCGCCCGTAGCGGAAGAGCGCCCTGCGAGCACGCAAGAGCATCACCATCATCTGGAGGACTTCGTCGAGTCCCCTTCGCCGCAACGGCTGCTGCTTCCGGCTTCGCTGTTTCTGCTGACGTGCATGTCTACGTACTCCGTCGGACAGTCCCAGTTCGGCGGCGGATGGCAGTACATGCTGGCCGTGATGGGTATCCTTGTGACGCACGAGGCGGGGCACTTCTTCCAGGCACTGCGACACGGGATACCGGCCACGTTGCCCTACTTCATTCCCTTGCCGTACTTCACCGGCACGATGGGCGCCGTCATCGTGCAAGGTTCCAACGCGAATCGCCGGCAGTTGTTCGACATCGGCATCACCGGCCCCCTAGCCGGGTTGGTCGTGGCGGTCCCGGTGGTGTGCCTGGGCGTGATCAACGCCGATGTGGCGGCGCCTCCGCCGGGCGCCGTCGTTCAACACTACGGCGATCCGCTACTCGTCGAGTTGTTGATCGTGTGGCTGCGCCCGGAACTCGCGCCTGGTACGGAGCTCGTGCTCAATCCGCTCTTGATGGCGGGCTGGTTCGGACTGCTGCTCACCGGCTTGAACATGCTGCCGCTCAGCCAGCTCGACGGCGGGCACGTGACGTACGCGCTGTTCGGAAAAAACGCGCACTTGCTGGCGCGCGGATTGGCTATCTTCGCAATTGGCTACATGGTCGCGACCGATCAATACCAGTGGTTTCTCATGCTCATCCTGGTGTTGCTGATCGGCCTGGATCATCCGCCGACGACCGATGACGAGGTTCCACTCGGCTTCACGCGCTGCGCGATCGGCCTGGCCAGCCTCTTGATTCCCGTCCTCTGCTTTCACCCCACGCCGATTGCCATGGTCCTGACGTAGCGAATCAGGATGTGTGTTGCCGTGCCTGTCACGGTAGGGCGCGCGGCGCGGGCTACGCTGGCGTTCTCGAATAGCGGACGATCAGGCCGGCGAGGATCACGGCTCCGCCGGCAATCGTCCACCAGGCAGGCATCAGGCTCCACGCCAGCCAGACCCACAGCGGCACGAGGATCGGCTCGACCAGCGTGATGAGCGAAGCCTCTTGGCTGCTGACTGCCCGCAGGCCTGTGACGAACATCATGTAAGGCAGTCCCATCTGCAACAGGCCGAAGCCGGCCAATGTGGCAAATTGCCCGACCGATGGCCAGACCGGCTGCGTGATGACATACGGCAGTAGTACGGCCGCCGAAGCCAGATGGCAGAAGGCCACCAGCGCGGCGGGATCCTCGTCGCTCATGCGCCGCATGCCCAGTACGACGCCGGCGTAGAACAACCCCGAAGCGAGCCCCCAGGCGACGCCCGCCATTTGCGGAGCCGCTCTTCCCGCCGTCTGTCCCGCCGCCGGCGCGAACAACTCCATCGCCACGATCAATCCGACGCCCAGCCCCGCGCAGACGAGCGGCGGCACATCGCTGCGCACAACCGGATCGCGCCACAACAGATAGCCCAGCAGAAACACCCAGAAGGGCGCCGTGTATTGCAGCCAAATGGCGTTGGCGGCCGTGGTGGTTGTCAACGCGGTGACGAAGCAGAGGTTCATCGCTGCGAATGTGCCGGCCAGCGGCAGCAATCCCCATCGCCAGCGAAAGCGCCGGGCCAGAGGCAGCAGCATCACGCCGGCAAACAGCGCCCGCCAAAATGCCAGCAGCGGTCCGCGAGCATCGGCCGGCCAATCGTCGAAGATCGGAGCTTGGGCGAACAGCCCGCTCGTGCTCCACAGCACCGCCGCGCCCAGCACCCACAAACGTCCCGACCAGTGCCGGGAATGCGGCGCGGTTTGATCTTCTTGGCGATCGCTCATGGCGGCCTATCTTCGCTGGCTTGGCGGTCTTGTGGCAACGCGTCATGATTTTCTCACCACCCGCCGCACCGCCGCACGATCTATAGAGGTGCGCCCGCTACAACGCACCGGCCTTCTTACTGCGATCGTCCCGCCGTCCAGCATGACTTCCAAAGCCCATTTCGACTGCGTGATCATCGGTGGCGGGCACAACGGCCTGGTCGCCGCCGCTTATCTCGCGCGCGCCGGCCATCGCGTCTGTGTGCTCGAACGACGCCACGTGTTAGGCGGCGCCTGCACCACCGAAGAGCTGTGGCCGGGCTACAAGGTCTCGACGGCCGCCTACGTGATCAGCCTCTTCTTGCCGGAGATCATTCGCGACCTGCGGCTCAACGATCACGGGCTGAAAATCCTCCCCCGCAATCCCTCCTCGTTCACGCCACTGCCTGACGGGCGCAGTCTGTTGTTGGGCAGCGACACGGCCGCCAACCAGCGCGAGATCGCGCAGTTCAGCCAGCGCGACGCCGAGCGCTATCCACAGTACGAGGCCCTGCTGGAACGTGTGGCCAAGGCCATCGAGCCGACGCTGCAAAAGCCCGCTCCCGACCTGCTACCGCTTCCGCGCTCGTGGCGACGCATCGGCATCGGCAAACGCCTCCGCGATCTGCGAACCGGACTCCGCATGTTCCGTGCGCTCGCCGGGCTGGGATCGGATCTGCCTGCGGCTTTGGAACTGCTCAGCGGCGCCGCGCGGCCATTGCTGGAAAGATGGTTCGAGTCGGAAGCGCTCCGCGCGACGCTGGGCACCGACGCCATCATCGGCGCGTTCAACTCCATCTCGGCACCCGGTAGCGCCTACGTGCTCTTGCATCACGTGATGGGCGAAGCCGGCGGCGCGCGAGGAGTGTGGGGCTACGTTCAGGGAGGAATGGGCGGACTGGCCCAAGCGCTCGAAGGCGCCTGTCGAGAACTGGGGGTCGAGATTCGCCGCGAGTCGCCAGTGCGGCGGATCGTCGTCGAAGATGGTGCGGCGGTGGCCGTCGAGATCGAAGGCGGCGACGTCCTTACGGCCCGGGCCATCGCCTCCAGTGCCGATCCACACGTGACGTTCGAGCGACTGATTGCCGCCGAGCACTTGCCGGAAGAATTCCGCCAGGCGGTCGCGCGGATCGACTATTCATCAGCCTCGGCCAAGATCAACCTGGCGCTGGCCGAGCCTCCTCGCTTCACCGCCCGCGGTGCGGAGAGCGCAGAGGTGCAACCTCACCATCACGGCACCATGCATATCGGACCGTCGCTAGACTACTTGGAGCGAGCCTACGACGACGCCAAGTATGGTCGACCCAGCGACCGGCCCGTGCTAGAGATGACGATGGCCACCAGTGTCGACTCGACCATTGCCCCGCCCGGACGGCATCTGCTCTCGATGTTCGTGCAGTACGCGCCGTACAAGCTGGCCGAAGGCGATTGGGATAGCCAGAAGGAAGCGTTTGTCGATCGCTGCATCGAGGTGCTCGCCGAGTACGCGCCCAACGTGCCGGACGCCATCCTCCATCGTCAGGTGCTCAGCCCGCTCGACCTGGAGCGGACATTCGGACTGACCGGCGGCAACATCTTTCACGGCGCGATGAGCCTCAACCAGCTTTATCTGCTGCGGCCAGTCGTCGGTTGGGCCGATCACCGTACGCCGATACGCGGTCTCTATCTGTGCGGGGCCGCAGCACATCCCGGCGGCGGCGTGATGGGCGCCTGCGGCCGCAACGCGGCCTACGAAATGATGCGCGACCTGTGATGTTGCCACCCGGTGAAAAGTGGGTGACGTGGCTTACGTCAGCAAACCCGGGATGGGTTCGTGCGCTGTCGCCACATTGAGCAGCTGGTTGGGCAGCCCGTTCATGAGCCGCAGCTCGGGCACGTCGAACAACGAGTGCATGATGGTGGCCACAAGGTGCGGGATGCCGTACGGCGTTGTGGCCGGGCGCGATGCATCGCGCGTCGACTGGCCGATGACCTGACCGACTTGCAGTCCGCCACCGGCGAGCACAAGCGGGCCGATGTTGCCCCAGTGGTCGCGACCGCCGCGGGCGTTAATGCGCGGCGTGCGGCCCATTTCGCCGCAGGCGACGACCAGAATGTCGTCGCTCAGCCCGCGCGCGTGCAAATCTTCGACCAGCGTGGACAGCGCGTGATCGAACGGTCGCCCGACGTAGCCCATGCCTTCGGTCATGGTGGCATTGTTCACGTCGGCGTGCATGTCCCACACGAAGTTGGTCGTCACCGTGACAAAGCCGACACCGGCTTCGCACAAACGCCGCGCCAACAGCAGCAGCTTGCCCAGCGTCTTGGCGTTGTCGACGTAATGGTTGTAGTTGTTCCACTTGCGATCGATCTGATCGGGCCGCACCATCGGAGCCGTATCGTAGCGGGCGACTATCTTTGGGTCTTCGGTCGATAGATCGAAGGCGTCGGCCGCCCCACTGAGTAGCGTCGAGAAGGCCTGTTCCTGTACGGAGCCCAAACCGCCGAAGGCACCCACCGTGTCGAGCTCGCCACGGACGCGATCGAGGCGCGCGAGCAAACCACGCCGATCATCCAAGCGCCCTAGCGGCATGTGCAGCCGCAGGTCCTCTTGAAGCTGCGCCCCGCTTCCCGGCACAAAGGGCGCATGGGCCGTCCCGAAACTCCCCACGGCCCGGAAGTCGCCGAAGTTGCGATTGCGTTCTTGCGTACTGGGATCCACCGCGCGGGGAAACAGGGCCGCGGTGGTCGGCATCCCCGACAGCGGATTGTTCGTCCCCACCACCCGCGAGTAAACCGAGCTCAGCGCCGCCCCCCGCGTCACGCTGCTCACCACGGGCTTGATATCGTGACGCGAATCGCCGGGCACGAACGAACGCACAATCGCCAGCTTGTCGGCGACGGCTGCGAGCTTCGGAAACGTTGAGCCGAACGTCACCCCGGGCAGGCGCGTCTCGATCTCGCCGGTGGCACTACGGATCTCGAAGGGCGCGGACATTTTGGGGTCGAACGTTTCGACCTGACTCGGTCCGCCGTGCATGAAGACCAGGATGACCGACTTGCCAGTCACTGCCCGGGAAGGCGCAGCGGCAGAGGCCCGCGGCGCCAACAAATGCGCCAGCGACAGGCCGCCCAGCCCCAGCGTGCCGGCATGCAGAAACGCCCGGCGGTCGCCACGACGATCGGTGTCCCAGAGCGTGAGCATGATCACACCTTCACGGCTTCGTCCGGCCGGTCAGCCTACCAGCCGGGGTTTGCCGAGGCCAGTTTCGCGCGCGTCCGGCGCACAACGGCCCGCGCGGCAGAGCCACGCGCGGCGACTGGCTAGACGGGCTCGAACTCGGGTCGCGGCGGACCTGAGATCGGCAGCTCTTCGTCGGGCTCCATCAGCTCCGCCTCGGCGCCGGCCAGAGACACGCGCAACTCGTACAACAGCGCGAAGAGCGTCGGCACCAAGAACAGTGTGAACATCGTGGAGACGATCAGCCCACCGAGCACCACGCTGCCCAGGCCGCGATACAGCTCGCTGCCGGCGCCGGGGAAGAGCACCAGCGGCGCCATACCCAGCACGGTTGTGGCGGTGGTCATGAAGATGGGGCGAATGCGGGTCTCGACGCTCTTGACCAGCGCCGCGCGATGATCGAGCCCGTCGCGCCGAATGAACTGCAGCGCGCGTTCGACGATCAGAATCGCGTTGTTCACCACGGTGCCCACCAAGATGATGAAGCCCAGCATCGTCAGGATGTCGAGCCGCTGTGTGGTGAACAGGTTCAACAGTCGCAGCCCGGCGAATCCTCCCACGGCGGCCAGCGGCACGCTGACCATGATCACTACCGGATAGAGAAAGGATTCATACAGCGCTGCAATCAGCAGAAAGGTGATGAAGATGCTCAGCGCCAACCGCCAGGAAAGGACCGTTCGCATCTGCCGCAAGTCGTCAGCCGTGCCCGCCAGGTGAAATTGATACAGGCCGCCGACATCCGCCCCTTCGGCCCGCAGGGGATCGATGATCTCCTGCTGAATGCGGTTCATCGTGCTTTCCAGCGAGATATCCGGACCGGGCCGCACTTGAATGGTGACCGCGCGCTGGCGGTCGATGCGAATGATTTCCTCGGGTCCGGCCGCCATCACGACGTCGGCCACGTCGGCCACAGAGACCATTTCGCCCGTGGGCGTATTCAGAGGCAGCCGCTCGATGTCTTGCGTGCGGAGGTTGAAATCTTCGTCGCCGAAGATCACCAGATCGATTTCCTTGCCCTGGTGCCAGTAGGTTCCCGCGTACGCCCCGTCGTTGAGCGCGTTGATGGCGTAGCCCAAATCCGTGGTGGTCACACCACGCTGCGCCGCTTTCTCGCGATTGAGCCGAATGTGAAGTTCGCTGGCTGCCAGATCGAGGCTCGGGACGGGGCGAATCTGGGTCTCCGTTTCGCGCGGAAAGAGCGCCTCCGCTTTCGACATCACGCGCCGGCCCAGATCGACGAGGTGGTCGATATCGGGACCGGTGATCTCCACCTTGACGCTGCGGCTCTCGGACATCCGCCGCTCGAACAAGCTCGACTGGTTGACGAAAGTGTTGACGCCGGGCAGCCCCGAAGTGGCATCTTCGAAAAGCGGTACCAGCTCGTGCGCCCGCGAGGCGTCGACGGCTCGGCCGCCCATGAAGACGCTTCCTCCGCGGGCCACGAGGAAGAAATTGTCGATCAGCGGGCCGTCGAGCGCTTCGGCTTCCGGCGTACCCGGCCGCGCTTCCCAGTACGGCTTCAGCCGGCTTTCGACTTGATTGCCCAGGGCAATCAGCTTCTCGATGTTGTAGCCGGGCGGCGTTTGCAGCGAGGCGAACACCAGGTTCTTGTTGCCTTCGGGCAAATACTCAGCATCGGGCATGATCTTGTAGCTCAGCCCCAGCGCCAGCGCGACGACCATCAACACGAAACCCGCGCGCGGCCGCGCCAGTGCCAGTGGAAAGAACGCCAGCCCACAGGCTGCGGCGAGCACCAGCCAGCGCGCGCTGGCCACCGGATACCAATAGGGCCAGCTCTCGATGGTGCGGTATTCGACCGGCACCAGCCCCAGCGCCCCGACGACAAACAGCAGTCCGCAGAGCAATCGAAATCTCGGCGAGATGTCACCCGCGATGAGCCGCGCCACGGTGTTGGTCACGCCGTTGGCGAATCGCTGCGCGATGCGATCCAGCGATCGCAGCCACGCTCGGTGGCGGCGCGGCTGGCCGTTGGTAGCGTGCTGCGCGCCGCTGCGATCGCTGCGCAACAAACGAGCTGCCGCAGTGGGGATCACGGTCAACGAGACGATCAAACTCAACGACACGCCGGCGGTGATGGCGATGGCGATATCGCGAAACAGTTGGCCGGCTTCTTCCTGAATGAAGATCACCGGGATGAACACCGCGGCCGTGGTCAACGTGCTGGCCAGCACGGCGCCCCAAACCTCGCTGGCGCCCCGGCTGGCGGCCGCCGGCGGCGCTTCGCCACTCTGGTGATGACGGAAGATGTTTTCTAAGACAACGATCGCCGCATCGAGCACCATGCCGATGGCAAACGCCATACCCGCCAGGCTAATTACGTTGATCGAGCGATTGGCGAGCTTGATGACCAGAAACGTGCCGATGGCGCAGATCGGAATGGCCAGCGCGACGACCAGCGTCGAACGCACGTCGCGGAGGAACAACAGCAGCACGCCCGCGGCCAATAGACCGCCGAGCAGCAGGTTGTTCGTGACCAGTTCGGTGGCGCTGTCGATGTAAACGGTCTCGTCGTAGCTCTGCATCAAATACAGGCCGCGGGCCTTGAGTACGCTGTTGTTCAGTTCGTCGATCGCGTTGCGGACTCCTTCCATCACCAGCAGCACGTTCGACCCCTGCTCGCGCTTCACGGCCACCGTCAGCATGTCGACGCCGCGCTGGTGACCGACACCCTGGGTCTTGCTGCTGGTCAGGTCGACGTCCGCCAGGTCGCGCACATAAACCGGCTTCTCGTCGCGATAGGCGACGATCGTGTCGGCCACGTCGCCGGGCGAATCGAACTGTCCCAGCGTGCGGACGATGTAGCGGCGTTTACCTTCCCAAAGGTCGCCGGCCGAGACGTTGCGGTTCTCACGGCCGAGCGCATCGCGCAAGTCGCCGAGCGAGATATTGTGCGCGGCCAATTTGGCCGGATTCACCACCACGCGCAGTTCGAGCTCGCTCCCGCCGTACACATCACAGTCGCCGACGCCGTCGACGCGCTGGATCCGCGCCGCCACCACGTCTTCGGCAAACGTGCGCAAGTCGAGCACGTCGGGGGCGTCGACCAGCAGCTCCTCGATGGCCGGGTATTCGGCCGCGAGCCGATGGATGGTCGGTACGTCGACCTCGGGCCCCTGGAACAGGGGCGCCATCGGCTCCGCGAGTTCCGGATGATGTTTGAGGAAGGCGCGCAATTGCTCGCGCTCGGGGGCACGCGGCACGAGGCTCAGATAGGCGATGGAACTCGAGCGATTGCCGACCGTGCGCACGATCGGCTCGTCAGCATCCTGGGGGTAGTCGCGCACCTGCTGAAGTTTGTTCACCACCTCCAGCAGCGTGCTATTCAGGTCGGTGCCGACGGCGAACTCCATTTCGATTTCGCCGCTGCCGGCCGAGCACTCGCTGCGGAAGTCGATCATCCCCTGGATGTCTTGCAGTTGCTCCTCTTGCTTGGAGACGATCTCCGTTTCGATTTCCTGCGGACTCGCGCCCGGCCACTGCGTCCACACCCAGGCCGACGGACGCACGACTTCCGGGGTCAACTGCACGGGAATCAGCCCGAAGGCCAACAGCCCAAACAGACAAACCAGAATCACACCGACGGCAACCTTCACCGGGTTGCGTATGGAGAAGTCGGTGATACGCATGGCACGGGACCGTGAATCAAGGTCGCGGGTATTCGGCGGCTGTGTCGCGTGGTGGGGGAGTCTGGTTCGCCGAGCCTACGCTCGAATCGCTAGAGACCACCGCTGTTGCCCGAGGCGTGGGACAGCGGGGGATCTTCGGTAGCCAGTTGCGTGGTGTCGCCCGAGGCGGAATTCAGCACATTCACTTCGTCAAAGGGCCGCACGCGCTCGGCACCTTCGGTAACCAACAATTCGCCGGCGGCCAGCTCGCCGAACACTTCAATGAATACGCCCTCGCTCACACCCTCGCGGACCTCCACGCCCCGTACCGTGCCGCTTTCGTCAACGACGTAGACGATCGGGCGACCGCTGGCGCGGACGATCGCGTCTTTGTGGGCCAGCAGCGCCTCGTGGGGTCGGCCGCGAAACGTAATACGGGCCAGCATCCCTTCTTTCAAACGCGGCTGACCGTCGATGGTTTCGTTCCTCAGCCGCACGATGACCGGAAAGCTGCGGCTTCCCTGTTGCCAGTTCGCCCGGGGCACGATCGCGCCGATGGTGCCCCGTTCTGGATCGGGACCTAGCGCGTCGAAGAACACATCGACCTCTTGGCCCACGCGGATTTGATCGATGTATCGTTCATCGACGCTGACCTCGACCTCGACTTCATCCAGTCGCACCAGCGTCGCCACCGGTCCGCCTTCGCTCACCCACTCGCCCACGTCCGTGTGCTTCTCGACCAGATAGCCGGCGTAGGGAGCAACGATTGTCCGCTTGGCGATCTCTTCTTCGAGTTCGGCGACCGCATGCTGTTGAGCGGCCAGGGCGGCCTCGGCGATGGCGATATCTTCTTCGCGGTTGCCGGCAACGTGCATTTCGTGCTGCGCTTGGGCCTCGACGTAAAGGCTCTCGCTTTCCGCTGTCATGAACTGCGCTTCGTCGAGCTCCTCATCGGTGATCGTGCGCTGTTCATGCAGCAGTTGCTTGCGTTCCAGGTCGGCGGTCGCGCGACGAAACACCGCCTCGGCGGCCAACATCCGCGCCTCGGCCTGCGCGATTTCCTCCGGCCGGTACCCGGCTTCCAGCCGCGCCAGTTCTTGCTCGCGCTGCGTCAGCAGGGCATTGGCGGCGTCCAGCGCAATCTGGATCGTCGACACTTCCAGCCGGGCCAACACGTCGCCCGCTTC
>CALKYM010000016.1 GCA_938003525.1 uncultured Planctomycetales bacterium
CGCGGAAAACTCAAATCCCTCTACCCGAAAATCAAGCTGTGACGGAGCACTAGTGGCCGCTTCGATGCTTGGTGATTTCGATCGCCTGAAGCAAGCCGCGCGCCTTGTTCAGAGTTTCCTGATACTCTTCGGCCGGCACGCTGTCGGCCACGATGCCGGCGCCCGCCTGCACGTACGCTTTACCGCCGCAAAGGACGATCGTCCGCAGCGCGATGCAGGTGTCCATGTTGCCGCAGAAGTCGATATAGCCGACCGCACCGGCGTAGGGGCCGCGGCGATGCGGCTCGAGTTCGTCGATGATTTCCATGGCCCGCACTTTTGGCGCGCCCGACACGGTGCCCGCCGGCAGGCACGCCTGCAGTGCGTCGAAGGCTGACTTGCCAGCGGCCAGCCGTCCTTCAACGTTGGACGAGATGTGCATCACATGACTGTAGCGTTCGATGGACATCACGTCGGTCAGGTTCACCGTGCCATACTGGGCCACGCGCCCCACGTCGTTGCGACCCAGGTCGACGAGCATCACGTGTTCGGCGCGTTCTTTGGGATCGGCCAGTAGCTCTTCGGCGAGGTGACGATCTTCCTCTTCGTTCTTGCCGCGACGCCGCGTGCCTGCCAACGGGCGCACGGTGACGACTCCGTCGATGACGCGGACCATGACCTCGGGCGAACTACCGACGAGCGTGACGTTCGGGCTGCGAACGTAGAACATGAACGGGCTGGGGTTCACGACGCGCAGCGTGCGATAAATTTCAAATGGCGATACGGCCGCCTCCACGTCGAGACGCTGGCTGATGACAACCTGGAAGATGTCGCCCGCCTCGATGTATTCGACGCATTTGCGAACCGCGCTCTCGAATTCCTCGCGCGTGAAGTTCGAGGCAAACTGCGGATCGGTCGATTGGTGCGTGCTGATGTCGGCGGGCGCCAGCGTCGGTCCCGAGCCGTGCAACTTTTCGACGACATCATCGATGCGCCGGCAGGCGTCGTCGTAGGCGGCCGTCGCGTCGCCGTCGTGTTCGTCGAGCCGCGCCATGGCCACGACGAGCATCGTCTTGTTGACGTGATCGAAGACAACCATGCGGTCGTAAAACGCGAACGCCAAATCGGGCAGTTGGCGGTCGTCGGTTGGCGCGTCGGGCAGCCGCTCGCAATAACGGACGGTGTCGTAACCGGCGTAGCCCACGGCACCGCTGCAGAAAGGCGGCAGCTCGGGCAAGTGCACGGCGCGAAAACGCTCGACCTGCTGCCTTAGCTCTTCCACGGGGTCGTCACATTCGATGCTCTCTTCGCTGCTGGCCGTGCGCAACACGACGCGGCGGTCGTAGGCCTCGATCTCGAGAAACGGGTCGGCGGTGAGGAAGCTGTGCCGGCCCACTTTCTCACCACCTATGACGCTCTCGAAGAGGCAACACGAGCCGTCGGACTCGAGGCGGGCAAAGGCGGTGACCGGCGTGAGCGTGTCGCTCAGCAAGCGACGATAGACCGGCACCAACGGCGCCTGCTCGGTAAGTTGACGGAACGTCTTCAGGTCGGGTTGATGTGCCATCTGAACTGTGGCCGCAGCCAATCGTCGTTTGGACTTGTGTGGCGATCGCGAGCGCGGTTCGCCCAGGGCACCCGGAGAGCGACAGATATCCCCACGCCAAGGTTCGCAACTGCTCGTTGCCCTTTGCGCCACGATAGCACCCGCACGCGCTGCTGCCGAGCCACCAAGCAAACGGGCCTTACTCCTGCCTGCGCCACGAGCGGACCGGCGGCGACGCCGGCACAGCTCACGCCAACCGGGTAGATCGTTTCGCCGGTTCACGAGCCGCGCAGGTAGGAGTAATTCACCACTGAACGACGCGCTGCGCTTGCTTGTTGTTGAAGGGGATCGCTATCGTCGCCGCTCATGTCAATCGTTGACCAGCGTGTTGCGACCAAGAGCGCGGCTCGTCCTGGTGATAGTCGTTCGTGGTGGGCGAATCCGATGCTCTTTCTCGCACGCATGTTAGGACGACGAGGCGGGCCGCGGCTCATCTTGACACTATGGGGGCCGCTGTTAGAATCGCGCCGGCATTGTCCGCTGTAGGCTGCGGAGTATGATTGGCGCAGGAGGTTTCGTGCACATGGATGTTGCGCCCGCGGCCGATCTCGATCTCGCGCGCGGGTGCAGACCCGGAGTGCGAGCGCGATGAAGTGTCAGAAGTGTGACCGGCCGGCGACCTTTCACATCACCGAGATGGCCGGCGGCTCAGCAGAGCAGGAACTGCATCTCTGCGAAGAGCACGCGCACGCCTACTTGAAGCAGCCTGACACATCGGAAGAAGCCCCCACGACTTCGGGAGGGCTGGTGGCCGAGAAGCTCGTCATCGGTCAGACGGCCGAGGAGCTGGCGCGGCTCGATCAACAGTCGTGCCCGGTGTGCGGGATCACTTTCTACGAGTTCCGCAACCAGGGGCGGCTCGGCTGCGCGTATGATTACGTCTGTTTCGAGAAGGAACTCGAACCGCTGTTGCTGAACATCCACGGCGAGACCGAGCACAAGGGCAAGCATCCCAAGAATCCGCCCAAGGACATCGAACAGCAGACGAAGCTCATTCGGCTACGGCGCGACATGCGCGAAGCGATCAACGAAGAGAACTACGAGCGGGCCTCGGAACTGCGCGACGAGATTCGGTCCATTGAACAAGAGGCAAGTCGCTAGCCGCGCCAACGGACAGCCAGGCGGCGACGACAGCACAGGTGACATCGTGCCCTTCGATGAATTGGTCGACACCAGCGGCGAATGGCTGCGGGGATCGGGGCCCGAATCCGACATTGTTATCAGTACGCGCATCCGCTTGGCGCGCAACTTAGCCAACTTCCCCTTCATCAGCCGCGCTGAAGAGGGCGACCGCGCCGAGATCGAGCGCGCGATTCGCGAGGCGGTGCTGGAGAGCGGCGCAGTCGACAAACTGAGTTACACCGACGTCGAATCGCTGCCAGAGATCGATCGTCAGCTCCTCGTTGAACGGCAACTGATCAGCCGCGAACACGCCGAGAGCAGCGGCGCCCGCGGCGTCGCTATCGATGAAGGCGAGCAAGTCAGTTTGATGATCAACGAGGAAGATCATCTGCGCATCCAGGTGATGCACAGCGGGCTCGATCTGGGAGGGGCCTGGAAACAGATCAACGGGATCGACGACGCCATCGAGGAACGTCTCAACTATGCGTTCAGCGAGCGGCTCGGTTATCTCACCGCTTGCCCCACCAACGTTGGCACCGGCATGCGCGTCAGCGTGATGCTGCATCTGCCGGCGCTGGCCATCACAAAGCAAATCGAAAAGGTCTTCCGCTCGTTGCAGAAGATCAACCTCGCCGTGCGCGGACTGTATGGCGAAGGGTCGCAGGCGATGGGCGACTTCTATCAAATCAGCAATCAGCTCACGCTGGGCCGTGCCGAGACCGACCTGTTGGGTCAGGTCGGCGACGTGGTACCGCAAATCATCGAATACGAGCGGCATGCCCGCGATACGCTGGTCCGCGAGAGCCAAGAGACGCTGCACGATCGCGTCAGCCGCGCGTACGGAATCCTTCGCACCGCGCAGACCATCAGCTCTGAAGAGACGATGCATCTGCTGTCCAGCGTGCGAATGGGTATCAATCTCGGACTGATTCACGACCTGCAGATTCCGACCGTCAACAAGCTCTTCATCCACACGCAGCCGGCACACTTGCAGAAGTTGCGCGGCGGCGAGTTGGATACCGCCGACCGCAATGTCGAACGCGCGCGATACTTGCGCCGCCACTTGACGAGTGACGATGGCGACAATCTGGAACGCAACTGAAGCGATCCACCCAATATCTCACTCCGCGCGAACACGGTGCGGCGCGTGAATCGCACTCCGGACGGCGCCCCTGAAGCCCAGGCCACACCCTCGCGCCCGGCGCCCGGACCGTGGTACTGGCGCTATGCCGCGCGGTCGCTGTTCTATCCGTCGGTGGCCTGGAACGTGATGATCCGTGCGGTTCGACGCCTGGCGCGGTGGAACTGGGTCGACGACGATGTATTGCTGGGCGCACTTCCCCGACGCCGCGACCTAACGTCGCTGGCGCAGCTTGGTGTCACCGGCGTGGTCAACATGTGCGAGGAGTTTCGGGGTCACGAAAAGGAGCAGCGCGCCGCGGGCATCGAGCAGTTGTGGCTGCCGACGATCGACTTCACGCCGCCGGCGCTGACCGATATCCGCGAGGCGGTCGACTTCATCGAGTCGCATCGAAGTCGTGGCGGCAAAGTCTACGTGCATTGCAAAGCGGGCCGCGGCCGCGGAGCAACGATCGCGCTCTGCTATCTCATTCGCCGCTACGGATGGGGCGTCGATCGCGCTTTACAAGAATTACGCAAGCGGCGCCCGCTGGTCGTCCGCTCATTAGCCAATCGGCGCGTCGTGCATGAATTCGCTGCGGGGACTGCTGTCGTTGAGCGTTCGAACGACTCCGCACCAGTTTAGCGTGCCCGCATGTCCGGACTGGTGCTCCGTCAACACGTAATTTTCGGGTGCGAGCCGCTTCGGCGGACCACTAGCTTGTTGTCTGCGCCAAAGCACTTGCGTCTTTGGCGATCGTTGCGCGTC